>CAZZMT010000069.1:0-17876 GCA_964655395.1 uncultured Candidatus Bathyarchaeia archaeon
TATTATTTACCTGCCACCGGCAGGTAAATGAGACTTTAGTAATTATATTTTTCGTCCGAAACCGAATATTTCAGAATTAGAATATTCAACAATAAGCTTCAACGCCTACTTTCTTAGGCCTTCCAAGGAGGAGGGGATAGCCAGGTGTTTCAGGTCTTCAAGACACATGCATGCTTAATGCTTTACCCTGTAATCCCTGAAAAAGCTATTTATGGATAAAATCAAAAGAGAAATCATCAAAGTTACCCCAAAACCCGAAGGGATTAACAGCTTTTTGGGACTTTTGCTTGTTAGATGTAAACGTCACATACGATTTTGGTTTAAGATGGCTTGACCAGAACCTTTTCAAAACTTCTGAACGACGAGTTTATAAAAAAGCTGTGCAAAATGTTGAGGAAGCCATAAAACTTGGCGAAATAGGGTTTGAAACCTTCGACATGGTGAACGCGTCCAGCTATACCGCAAAAGAAAATAGGCCAATTTGACTCGAGGTATAAGAAGGAGCGATCGAGGCCAAGGAAAAGTGGTCGAAGTTCACCGCACTGTGGCCGAGGTGAGGTAGCCTGGAAGCCTACGGGCCTGTGGAGCCCGGCGCCCGGGTTCAAATCCCGGCCTCGGCCCCACATATAAGGCCTTAGCCCGGGATTTTTGGTCATTTAGTATTATAGCAATCGCAACAATTACGTGACAAGAAAACAGCAAACTGAAACATGTTTTTCTCGGATTCCCTCATTCATCCTCTTTAGTAACGGCGTCCTTAAAATTCCAGAGTAGGCTGTTTTTGGCTTGCGGAAAAGCCAAGAAATGTTGGAAATTCTAGAGAGGGGTAATGTATTTGTAAGGGCGAAGCAGCCACAACTATGACCTTTTTGATGCGCGGAAATCCTAGAGGGAGAGATAGGAAAATATGGTTGTGGTTTTGTTATTTTCCGTTTAGGGCTGTTTAATATAGGACTACTTGGATTATTATGAGGGCTGCTATGAGGGCCGCCAATACTTTTAGGGCTTTGTTGTTGAATTTTTGAGCTTCTTCGGTTTTTTTGGCGTCCACAAGCTTCATGATGTAGACGGAAACCGACAAGTTGTATAGGAATATGGCGTAAACGGAAATCATCATTCTATCCGCCGTGGTGAGATAGCCGATGGGCGGCAAGCCACTGAGCAGTGAAAGGTGGAAGGCCGAAGCAGACATGAGCGTTGAAACCGCCAACCCTATTCTCTGGCTGAAGTTTTGTGGAGATATGAAGAAGGTTAGAAGCGAAATCGTTGTAATAATCGATATTGGAAGCACGCTTTTAACAAAGGATGAAAGCACAGGCCGCTTCAAGTGTAGGCTGAAGACAAACCGCGAGTACACTTCGCTATCATAAGGGTGATCCACAACAACCGTTTCGAAGCCTCCGATTTCCCATCCAGCCACATTAACCGTCTCGTCTATGGCCGTTTCCGGGTCAGGCTTATAGACAAGGCGTGAAGTGTTAAGCCTTTTATGCTCAAGCTCTATGGTTAAAGTGTGAGTTTCAAACGGGTAACGCGTAAAATCAAAAGTTTTAACAAACTCGCCTCGGATGCGGTATTCGATGCGGCCTTCTTCTTCATCGACAATATCCGGAGTTCTTGTAGGCGCACCATTAACAATTTCAAAATCCTTAACCGTTGACGCATCAATCTCGGAGGGGTCGAACTTAAACCACAAATAGAAGTCTAGGCGGTAGCTGCTGGCAGCCAAATCAACCCTCTCCACATTTATGAGCCAAACCCCCACCGAAACCTCAGCGACACCATTCGCCGTTGGAGCCTGCTGTGCCTTAACCACGCCACTGCCGGACAGTAGCATTGCAAACGCAAACACTGAAAGGGAAACGATCAGCGCAAACCTGTTCAGCCGCATAGACTTTCACTGGGAATTTCAGCCTCTAAACGACTCGAATATTTAAACTTTGAGCCTTTTGCGGCACCCTAAACACGTTTACCTAACAGACTTAACAGCCTCAACAGTCCTCTTCAAAAGAAGCTGAGCAGCCTCTTGACTTGGCCATCCTCCAAGCCCACAGTCCGGCCCAGTGAAAGCCAACCGTTCTCCAAACCTAGCTTTCGCGGCTTCAAACCTCCGCTTTATGACTTCGACGTCCTCAACAATTTGCCAAGCTTGCGGCTCCTTTAAGCCCTTTTCGTAAAGCTCGGCGAGAATGGCGTCTATGTCTGTTCTCGCTACGCCCACACGGATTTGTTTGTCCGCCTTCTCTAACATGCTTTTTGATACACACTCCAAATTTTTGGGAGAAGCCGCACACTCAACTGAAACCACGTCCACGTTTTTAACTTGTAAAAGTTCTGGAATCCTCGAGGGAGAATGGATGTGAATCTGCCTAACCGCTCCGCTAAAGTTGAAGGCTTTATCCAAAACCTCCAAAGCCGTGTCTCTATCTGCAGCTACGTCGTGAAAGCCAAAACTAGGCTCGTCAATGGAAACCACTTCAGTCCGGACATACTTGTCGTTTAGAAGCGAGTTGACGCAGAACCTCCGCACGGTTTCGGCAAACATCAACAGAACATCTCGGTAAGGAGTGGTTCCAACCTCTGCAAGGTAAAGCTCAAAGGGACCCGTAACACAAACGCGGAGAGCAATCCTCTCAACGCCAAGCTCCTCGCATAGGCGTTTGGCTTCACCCTTGATAACCACAACTTCAGGAATGACAGCGGCCTCTTCATCAACAATGTATGTGCCCTTTTCCATGGCTTCATGAATAGTTTCCGTAAACTGGCGGCGAATATCATGGTGCTGTGGATAATTTACAACGTCTAAACCAGCCTCACACTTCATTCTGAAAGAAGCCTTAACCACGGCGTAGAAATTCCTAGCAAGAAACTCGTCCTCAGCCGGGTTTTTACCCTCAGTCAACCATTTCCTCGCCATGGCATACGCTTTTTCAAAGGCTTCTCGTCTGACGAACCTTGGCAACGGGAAACTTCCAATGTCGTCAACCAGTGTTTGCATAAAAGGAAAATATTCAGCCAAGATTATTAAGACTACCCTTAAAACAAGCGGTAAGACGCGTAAAACCTATATAAGCGGGCTTTAATGTTGAACACGTGATGGTTAGAATGTCCAGCCTCTGGAAACTCCGCCTTTCAATGGTGGCAGCCCTAGCCATAATAATAACCCTTTCAACCCTTGTCTTCGCCATTATCCTAAGCCTCCTTCAGGTTGGCTTACTCTACATTGGAATATTTGTGGTAGCCTTCAACATCCTCCAGTGGCTCATATCCCCATACATAATTGACGCCATATACGGCGCAAGGGAAATTCCGGAAACAGAAAACCCAAAGCTTCACGCGATGGTGGAAAACCTAAGCCGTAAAAGCGGCATCAAAAAGCCGAAACTCATGCTTGCCCGCATCCCAATACCGAACGCGTTTGCCTACGGCTCGCCAATAGCTGGAAACCGTGTAGCCGTCACAGAAGGCTTGCTTAAAACCCTAAACGAGGGCGAGGTTGAGGCGGTTATAGGCCACGAGCTCGGCCACTTAAAACACCGCGACGTTCAAGTAATGATGGTTGTCTCGCTTATCCCAGCCCTATTCTATTATATAGGCTACTCGTTAATGGTTTCCTCCATGTATAGCAGAAGAAGCCGAGAAGAAGGCAGCGGCACAGCCCTATTAGGCATGGGCCTCGTAGCCTTTTCACTGTTCTTAACGTATGTATGTGTTTCCTTCCTAAGTCGTGTCCGCGAGTACTATGCTGACAGACACAGCGCCAGTGTAGTGGAGAATGGTTCCCAAAAACTTTCACTAGCCCTAGCCAAAATAGTCCACGCGGCCAAAAACATGAAAAGAGCCAGAAAAGACGTGCAGCACCTGAACGCCTTCAAAGCCCTATTCATAACAGACCCCGACAGAGCGGAGGAAGAGTCCACAGCCCTCTCGGCGATAGCAACTTCAAGCGACCAAAAACTTGTAGAGGAAATTGTATCCCAAAAACTAACGTGGATTGACAGAATAAATGAAATCTTCTCAACCCATCCTCACGTGGTAAAAAGGATAAAAGCATTGCAAAACTTAAGTTAAAACTGCTATAACCCATCGCCAACCATTTACTGTCAGTTTGATTCCTTTTGGAATAAAATTTTCAATAAAAATTTTATTTAAGAATAACTCCTATTCCTCAAACCATTAGGAGGTGTTTAAACTCAAACGCACAATCGAAGAGATAAACGAGAAAATAAAGCGGGGAGACGTCCAAGTTGTAACAGTTGAGGAAATGAAAGAACTTGTAGAAAGCAGCGGTTTAGAAGTCGCCTATAAAGAGATAGATGTAGTTACAACTGGAACCTTTGGAGCCATGTGTTCTTCGGGCGCTGTAATCAACATTGGACACACTGATCCGCCAATAAAAATTCACAGGGCTTGGATCAACGATGTTGAGGTCGCCCATACAGGTGCGGCCGTAGATCTTTACATAGGTGCAACGCAAATGTCTGAAACAAAACCTTTCGAGTACGGCGGCGGACACGTGATAGAGGATTTGATAAAAGGCAAGGAGGTGGAGCTTCGAGCCATAGCTTATGGAACGGACTGTTACCCGCGAACCAGACTGGAAACAACCTTAACTAAAGACGATTTGAACCAGTTCATCCTCTTAAACTTCCGAAACTGTTACCAGCGTTATGTTTGCGCCACAAACAGTAGCGACCGAATCCTATACACCTATATGGGTAAACTGTTGCCGCGCTTCGGAAACGCCACATTTTCGGGAGCTGGAGAATTAAACCCCCTTGTAAATGACCCAGACTACGAAACTATAGGTGTTGGAACCCGCATTTTTATCGGCGGAGCGCAAGGCTACGTTATAGGTGAAGGCACCCAACACGACCCGGTGAACGGCTTTGGCACACTTATGGTTAGAGGAGACTGTAAAAAAATGACGCCTGAATTCGTTCAGGGAGCAGCCTTCACAAAGTATGGTACAACTCTTTATGTGGGTATAGGCATCCCAATCCCACTTTTGAATGAAGGTTTAGCCAAAAAAGTGTCAATCCGCGACGAGGAAATATTCACGGACATAGTGGATTACGGTGTCCCGCGAAGAGACCGCCCAAAACTTGGAAGAGTTAGCTACAAGGAGTTAAAATCCGGCAAAATAGTCATCAACGGCAAAACCGTTAAAGTGAGTCCGCTTTCAAGCCTTAAAAAGGCTAGGAAAATCGCCGAAACATTGAAAAAGCAAATAGCTGAAGGCCTCTTCTATTTGTCTGCGCCTGTTGAAAGGCTTCCCTTGAATGTTTCGGTAAAACCAGCGAAACAAACCAAAGACCTAATCTACGTGGAAACGCTTATGCATCCAGCCGTCACATGCAGCGAAAACGATGAAATTGAAAACGTTGCCAAGAAAATCATTGAACACTCAGTCAACCACATAGTGGTGGTTGACGACAAGGGAAAACTCAAAGGCATAGTAACCTCGTGGGACATTACTAAGGCTGTGGCTAAAGGCCTTAAAAGGCTGGAAGAAATCGTTGTCAAAAGAGTTATAACAACAACTCCTAGCGAGCTTATCGAAGTTGCTTCGAGAAAAATGATGGAACACAACATTTCCGCTTTGCCAGTGATCGACCGCGACAAGAAAGTTTTGGGCATAATTACTTCGGAAGACATTGCCCGAATTGTAGGAGGCAAATGGCGTGGTTAGGGTTTTACTAAGATTTCCAGAAAAAATAGCGGGCAAACCCATAACCGCAGAGGTAATTATGGCGCATAAGGTGCCCCTAAACATTTTGACCGCACATGTTAACCAGCAGGGCGGAGAAATGCTTGTTGAGATTCCATCCGCCGAAGCAGAAAAAGTCATAGAAGAATTTCGCAAAAAAGGCGTAATAATTGAGCCCCATAGACCGATAAAAATTGACAGCGAAGAATGCATCGAATGTGGAGCATGTTATTCGCTTTGTCCCGTTGACGCCATAACCTTCGAAGAGGATCACTCCATAAACTTTAACCAAGAAAAATGTTTAGGAAACGCCTGCAGACTATGCGTGGATGCGTGTCCAGCAAGAGCCATAAAAGTCGTGGAGCATAGCGGAGAACGAGAACGCCTAAGGCGGTAAACATGAATAATCAAAACCTTTTCAAGGAAACCTTTGAGTTTGGAGAAACGCGGGGCGTTATCCTAACAGACAAAAAGGATGCCATAGCCACGGCTAAGAATTCCCTAAAAGAAAACAAAAAGAAACTCGAGGAATACGTCCGCAGAAACCCAAAGTTTCTCTATTCACTTAAACCAGTTAACGTGAACGAAGACAGCCCAACCGTGGTGAAGCTCATGGCTGAAGCGTCGCAAAAAGCTGGTGTCGGTCCGATGGCTGCCGTCGCCGGGGTTTTAGCTGATTTGGCTGTAGAGGCCATGCTCGCAAAGGGTGCAAACACAGCCATAGTTGAAAATGGCGGCGAAGTTTCCGCAGTTTCCAATAAACCTATGAACATTGCACTTTCAGTCGGGGATCATCCCCTATCGAAAAAAGTAGGATTCAAACTTGAAAACTTCCCGGTGGGCGTTGCCACAAGCTCTGGAGTTTACAGCCACGCCATAAGCTTTGGAGAAGCTGAAGCCGTAACTATATTCGCGGAAAACGCTGGATTAGCCGACGCTGTGGCTACCGCCGTTGGAAACATTATAGCAGGAGATAATCCCCAAAAAGCCGTCGAAAATGGAGTTAAAAAAGCGTTATCAATAAATGGCGTCAAAGGGGTTCTCATAATCTATAAAGGAACTGTTGGAATGGCAGGGCAAATTCCAAAAATCCTTAAGATAGTCTAAAATCGAATTTATTGTCTATGTACGCTACAAATAATTGCGAATGTCCCAAAGAATGCGGGAAAACCTCTATGAGACAGAGACGAAAATGTGGATGCAAGGGTTATCCTTGACTAGCTACGAAGCCTTAGCAAAAAACGAATTTTTCTCAAAAACGTTGGTGCCTCATGAAACAAGCTTTTTCGTGAGGCTTGATGGTTGGAAATTCAGAAGGCTTTCCGAGGCTATTGGCGCTGAAAAACCCTTTGACGAAAGATTTGCAAAATGTTTGGTCAATGCTGGTCGAGTTTTGTTTGAAAAAGGTTTCAGTCCAACCCTAATTTATGTTGTCAGCGACGAATTGAACATCCTATTTTTGGACAACGTGCCCTACAGTGGAAGAGTGGAGAAAATAGACTCGGTTATACCCAGCCTCGTCTCAGCAACCTTCACGTTGCGACTGCAGAAAACTTTTGGCAAAACGGATAATGTGGCTTTTGATTCTAGGGTTGTTATAGTGCCAAGCGAAAACGCTGTAATGAACTATTTGGCTTGGAGGCAAACTAATGCTTGGAGAAACCACAACAACGCTTATGCTTACTGGCTTTTCAGAAAAATGGGCTATAAGCCCCTTGAAGCAGCCAAAAAATTGAAGGGAATGAAAACAGAGGAAATTCATGAAACCTTGTTTAGACATGGAATAAATCTGGCTGAAACACCCGCATGGCAAAGAAGAGGCATCCTCCTATATAAAAAGCCAATGCGCAAACAAGAAGTTGTTCGCTGGAGAGTTGAAGAAGACTGGAACTTGCCCTTGTTCAATAAAGAGAACGGGGCAAAGTTAATCCATCAGATTCTTGAATGGTTAAAAGCGAAAAGGAGATCATAATTGTCAAAACAACAAGAAAAACTTAGAAAAATTGAGGAGCTAAACCAAAAACTTGCAGTTTTAAAGGAGCAGAGAAGCAATCTATTCGCTGAGGCAAAGGAACTGGCAGTAAAAAGAGACAAGCTTAACGATGAGTTTAAACGTTTGAGAGTCGAGGCCCAAGAGCTTAAAAAAGCTAGGGACGAAATAAACGCCAGAGTTAAGGAGCTAAAGCAGCAGAGAAGCCAAATAAAGGCGGAAATTGCCAAAAAAGCCACAGAACTCAAAAGCCTTCAAAGCGAAATTAAAGTTTTGATGGCGAAAAAGCCCCAGAGAAGCTCCGGTGTTCTCCAGAAAGAGGTTGAGGCCATCGAGTGGAAGATTCAAACAACACCGTTAACCCTTCAAGAAGAGAAACAGCTCGTCGAGAAAGTTAAACAGTTGGAAGCCCAGCTAAACGTTCATAGAAGAATAGAGCAGCTAAGCCGAAAAAAGCTTGAGTTGACAACGGAATTGAAGGCTCTTGAAGCGAGAGCAAAAGACCTTCACGAAAGAATGGTTAGCGAGGCGGAGAAAAGCCAGCAAATACACAAAGAAATGATAAAAAAGCTTGAGGAAGCCAAAAAACTTAAAACAGAAGCCGACAGCCTCCATAAACTCTTTCTTCAAGCAAAAGAGAAGCTCAAACCAGTCAAAGAGGAGATAGATAAGATCCTTGAAGAAATAAAAAGGCTTAAAGAGGAAATGGCTGCAGAAGCTGAAGAAGAGAAAAGAAAAAGCGAGGAAAACCTCCTAGAAAGTGTTGCAAAGAACGCTCTGGAAAAACTAAAGCGCGGCGAAAAACTCACATGGGAAGAATTCAAAATTTTAACGGAAAAAGGTTTAGCATAAAATTAAAGTAGCATTGCACATTTATTGATTGGGAACAACACAGATGACAATAAGGGATGAGGGAAAAAAAGAACAGAAGAAAATTCTAATTTTGTGTGTTGACAGGGATGGGGACCTAGGCACCAAAACAGAAATCAAAACGCCATTAATCGGCAGGGAAGGAAACCTAAACGCTGCGGTGGCCCTAGCCCTAAAAGATCCAGAGGAACCGGACGCAAACGCCATGTTTGAGGCTATACGCCTCTATGACCGCCTAACAAGCGAAAGGAAACCTGAAGAAGTTTTTGAAATCGCCACAATATCCGGTTCAGAATTGGGCGGGGTTGGCGCTGACAGAAAAATAGTTGCAGAATTAAGCGAGGTTTTAAAGGCTTTTCCAGCCAACGAAGTAATTCTGGTTACAGATGGCTATTCGGATGAGGCTGTTCTACCCCTCATAGAGTCAAGGGTGCCTGTTTCATCCGTGAGGAGAATTGTCGTAAAACACAGCGAGTCTATAGAGCAGACAGCCGCCCTTTTCACGAGATATTTAAAAATGATTATGGAGAATCCACGCTACTCGCGCATAGCGCTTGGACTGCCGGGAATCCTCTTCTTGATTTTGGGTGCGCTCGCCGTGTTTGGGCTGGTTCACTATTACTTTATAGCTTTCATAATTGTGCTAGGGGCTTACATGTTTGTGAAGGGTTTTGGTATAGACAAGTTAGCCAAAAGGATCTACATTTGGATAAAGGAGTATTCGCCTCCACCTCTTCCAGTGCAGATTTCAGCATTCTCCGTGCTCGCGGGTTTTCTATGCGTCGGAATAGGCATATATCTTGGTTTAAACGCTGTGGCTGAACAAAATTTAGATTGGTCTAACTGGCTTGGCGTTTTACCCCAAGCCGCAGGAGCCTTCATTATGGATTCTAAGGACCTTGCGGTTATAGGTGTATGTTTAGCCCTAACTGGAAGAGCCATAAGATGGTATTTTGAAAGGGATGCGCGTCTTTTACGCAATGCCGCCCTAATTGTTTTGATTGGGTGGACTAGGCAGATTTTGGAAGCGGTTTCGGTGATACTGATTAATCCAAAGGCTGGCTATGAGACGTTGATTTTCTCAATTGTGATCGGCATCCTGTTAAGTGTAGCTTCAATCCTCATTGTAATTGTCATCCATAGATCCGCCAGAGGATTCTTCAAGAAAACGGAGGAACAAAAAGAGTTTGAGGAAGGTTGAAATTGCAATAATAGGCGGAACCGGATTCGAAAAACTGTTCGCAGAAGCACAAAAACTTCATGTTGGAACGCCTTATGGCATTCCGCCGCCCATATCGGTGAGAAGTTTAGGCGAAAAAACCGTCGCTTTTCTTCCAAGACACGGCCCAGAACATTCCGTTCCCCCTCATAGGGTGAATTATAGGGCAAACGTTCACGCGTTGCACCAGCTAGGCGTTGAAAGAATAATAGCCGTAAACGCTGTTGGCGCCATAAACAAAGAGTTCAAACCGGGCGACATTGTTGTTCCTCACGACTTTGCAGACTTCACAAAGCAAAGACCCACAACCTTTTATGATGAGGCGCCAGTCACCCACATTGACATGTCTCAGCCCTACTGTCCGGAGCTACGTGAAGCCTTGATTAAATGTGCTGAAAGGCTTGGCTTATCCGTGCGGAGTTATGCAGTGCTTGTTTGCACCGAAGGACCCCGCTTTGAGACTCCAGCTGAGATTGAAATGTTTAGGCGGTTAGGCTTTGACATTGTTGGCATGACGGGTGTCCCGGAGGCTGTTTTGGCGAGGGAGCTGGAAATCTGTTACGCGGCTGTATGTTTTGTTTCGAACATGGCTGCTGGAATGCAGAGGCGTCTAACCCCAAAAGAGGTTTACGATATTTCTAGGATGGTTCAACCGAAAATGGAGCAACTTTTAATTGAAACCATTAAATCTTTACCAGTAGAACGCAGTGGCGGATGCCCATGTGCGAATACTCTGAAAGATGCGAGGATTAAATGATGCTTAAAACTTTCTTATCAGTTATCGGCGCTTACAAACTTTATGAAAAGTGGCTTTGGCACCAGGTCAAAAACCATGAAAAGCCAGAACACATAGCCATAATCTTGGACGGGAACCGACGCTGGGCTTCAGAGAAAGATATGCCGCCGTGGCTTGGTCACGAGAAGGGTGCTGAAAAGGTTGAACAACTTCTAGAATGGTGTTTAAAACTTAATGTTAAGTCTATAACGCTTTACGCTTTCTCAACCGAGAACTTCCGGCGCTCCAAAAAAGAGGTTGAAGAGATTTTGCGAATTGCCAGCGAAAAACTTCAGAAAATTTTGACGGATGAAAGAATCCACAAAAACAAAGTACGCGTAAAAGTGATTGGAAGAAAGCAGTTGCTGCCGGAAAACTTGCAGAGACTCATTGAAGAAGTGGAGAAGGCTACACAAAATTATGATAAACACTTCTTAAACATAGCCTTAGCCTACGGAGGCAGAGCTGAGATAGTTGACGCTGCACGAAGGCTTGCCGAGAAAGTGCAAAGTAAAGAGCTGAAACCGGAAGATGTCAACGAGGAGCTTTTCGAAAAATTTCTCTACACCTCATATTTGCCAAAACAGGATCCGGACTTGATCATAAGAACCTCTGGCGAAGAGCGGCTAAGCGGCTTTCTCCTTTGGCAGTCAGCCTACAGCGAACTCTGCTTCCTAGACGTTTACTGGCCGGATTTCCGCCTAATTGATTTGCTCAGAGCTGTGCGCACATTCCAAAAGCGTAAAAGGCGCTTTGGCGCATAAAGGCGTTTTAAGCTCTTTTCTTAGCACTTACAATTGAGATTACATCTCTATCCTTAAGGATGTAGTCTTCACCGACTCTTTTGCGTTCTCTGGCCTCCACAGCGTAAATGAAGCTCTCGCCAAGCTCCGTGTGAATTAGGTAGGCGAGTTCCCGGGCTGTTGTCCCATATGGCACAAGGTAGGCGTCTGGCAAAACTCTTCCATTATGGTCGGATAGGTGTTCCAAATCTTCCACGGGGTAAACCACTATCATGTTTAAAAGCTTGAAATAAGCCATGTTTATGGCTTCCTGAACTCCTGTTGAGCCATATTTGAACAGAATTTTCTCTCTGATGGCTTCTAAGGCTTTAAGCTGGCTTTCGGTAAGCTTTTCAGGGTTTTTGACCTTAAAGTTGCCGTCTCCGGGCTTATACTCTATAAGGTTTTTTTCGGCAGCCCTTCGTAAGGCTAGTTCAGCTTCAGCGCAGCATGGCACAACGATGTAGTTTAGCCTTTTAAGCCTTTCAAGGTTCTCTTCCGCCGGAGGCACATCCATTTTGTTTGCAGCTATAAGCATTGGCTTGGCAATCTGCCTCAAAGCGTCAATAAACCGTAAAAAGTCTTCTTCACTCCAAGATGTCGGCTTTTCGGCATTCAACCCAGTTCGCCTTACTGCCTCAAAAATGTGAGCCCTTTTTATGGCTAAGCCGCTAAGCCTCTCCTCAAGAATCGTTAAAAGGTCTTTAGCTCCAGACTCGGCAGTTCTGGCAATTTTTGGCCAATCCCTTTTTAGGATGTTAGCCATCCACATTGTTATTTCTCGTTCAAGGAATTTCACGTCTTCCACGGGGTCGTGTTCGCCGGGCTTGCATATTCGCCCTTCAGAATCTGTCCCGCCAGACGCGTCCACTATGTGGATAAGCACGTCAGCCTTCCTAATTTCGTCTAGAAACTGGTTGCCTAAACCTCTGCCCTGCCAAGCACCCGGCACAAGTCCCGCACAGTCAATAAACTCTACTGGGATTAATCTAACACCATCAATGCACAGGGAATTTACCGGGTTATCTTTAACTCCGAACTCCTTGCATACGCATGGAGTTCTAACATAGCCCACTCCACGGTTTGGTTTAATAGTTGTGAAAGGGTAGTTGGCTATTTCAGCCGGAGCCAATGTTGCTGCGCTAAAGAATGTGGATTTTCCAACGTTTGGTTTTCCAACTATGCCTAGCAGTCTGGAATAGGCCTTTTGCATCGGCTTCACACTTGCTTGACTATAGATTGATGCAAATTATGCCTTATATATCTGATGTATGAAGAGGTTTGTTGGAAATAACAACACTAAAATAAGCGTTGAAGAACCGTCAAACCTCCTAGAGGAAAAGCCCGTGGAAAAGTATGTTGGAGTTAAATTCAAAACAAAATTTTTGCTGAAGGAACCGCCTGAAGATGAGAGGCTCGCTGAGTTAGCTAAATGGTGTAAAGTGTTCCATTCGCATGGGCTTACACCGGTTGTTGATGGCAAGTCTATGGGGAATTTAAGTTTTAGGCTTAGGAAAGGGTTAAACGAGTTTATAATTACCGCTTCTGGGCTTGGCCCTAAAGATTCGCTTGGCCCAGAATGTTTTGTCAGAGTGGTTGACTGCAATGTGAATAGCCGAACAGTCTACGTTCACGGAGTTAGAGAGCCCTCGTCTGAAAGCATTCTACATTACAGAATCTATTTTTTGAGACAAGATGCCCACGCAGTTTTCCACGGCCATGACACAGCAATAACAGAACATGCAAAAGAGTTGGGGGCTGTTGAGACTAAAGAGTGGAAGCCTTATGGCAGCTTAGAACTTGTCAAAAGCGTTGAGGAAGTGTTAAACAAAAACAACTTTTTAGTGATGAAAAAGCATGGTTTCATATCCATCGGCGCTTCAATGGAGGAAGCTGGAAAACTTGCCTTAGAAAAGAAGAAAGCCGTTGAAAGACTGCTCAAGAAGGAGTTTAAATAATTCAACTCTTCAAATCTTACATGGCGCTAGTCCTTTGGACTTTGCGCTGCAAACTCTATTGCTTGTAACAGTACTCTTGCAACTTCCAAGAGATTTATCACGATCATTAAGGCAAGCAGCGGCACGAACTCAACGGTAAGGGCTAAATTTTCAAAACTTATCGTTAAAACTCCACCATTTGTTGCGTAGGTCAAATACGCCATTAAGAAGAAAGCCCGTATGATTTTTAAAATGTATTTGTAAATTGTGCCTTCAGCCAAGGCAATAGCGAAAGCGAAGAAAAGTAAGCCTCCAGCTAGGACCGAGAAAAATGTTTGGTATTGTGGAAATCTTGCCAAAAGCATGGATGTTAAAGACCAAATTATGAGCCAAAAAACAGCATAAGCCGCTGTAATAAGAAAAGCTCTAACAACCCTAAAGCCAAACTTTCGACGGTCTGGTTTAGGCTCAAGCTCACTCATGGCAAATTCCACTCTGTTTCAAGGATGTTTAATTTGGCGAAGGACAAGCGGATGAAAACCTTATCAGTGATTGGTGAAGGGTCAACAACTACCACATCCACAGTTTTTTCAAAAACCTCTCCTGAAGGAACATCTAAATCCAGTAGGGTTTCGCCAATTTTGGCATTCTCGGAGTTATACAGCTCAACTGTGAGGGAGCCGCTTATTGGAAAGAAAGCATGATTGTTGAAGCTAACGAAAAATGAGAAAGTATGCGCTGAATCATTGTAACCCAGTGGTTTACAAGTCAAGTTGTGGAAGGGGGCGCCCCAATGTGTAGAAAAGTTGTTGACTATGTTGAAAGCTATTGCATAAGCCACTCTAAAATGCAGCACTGCACATCCGTCTAAGTCAGCGTCATCTATCAATAGTGTATGATCTTTTTGAAAAACTTCATTTAAGCTCGCATTGAAACTCAAGTTTGCATCAACTCTTTGTCCCGCCGGTATGTTAGGAAGGCTCTCTGACATCGTCGCAATAGTTTTGTCTGCCTTGCTAAGCCGAATCATCACATTTGCTTCTGAAATATCATAAAAACCTGTGTTGTTTACGTATATAGCCATGCTTATAGAAACGTTTCCATTTGAAAAGGTGAATGTTGGTTCTTGGAAGCCTAAATTATTTCCTTCCGCCAACCTCATCAAAGAAAATACGACTGAAACAGGCAAAGTTAATGTGATAATCCATAGAAAGATTATTATCCATCCAATAGCCCTAACCGTTAACCGCAAAACCATCCGACCGTGAAGCTGTGTTTAGGCCTTTTCTGATGATTTTTCTTCGGGTTTGGGTGGCTGCACAGCTGGCTTAGACTCTTTGTATAGTTGTATGCCCCTCATGGTTGCAATGGAGCCAGTCCAGCCCATTACGCCGAGAAACATTATTTTTATGACTGCTTCAGCTATCGGCCCAAGGATTTCTCCAAGGGCTCTTGAAAGATCCATTTGCGTGCTGATGCCTACAACGGATGTCAACATGAGAAAAGCCATGATAAACGTGAAAATCAGCAGAAGCAAACCGACAACTATTAGGATGTATGCCATCAACTCGGCTTTCTCAATTTTCATTTCTAAACACCACATTCATTTTTATGGCTTAACTCTTCTACGAGGTTGTATAAAAGCTATATGTCAATGCGTGAAAACAAGCAGGGAACTATAGAAGCCTTTGAATTCTTCCAACTTCAAGAGTGAAGTTAAAATAGCAATTCAACCCTAAAATAGGCGGTAAACATGGCTGAAATGGCATGGTTGAAGCTAACGGCTACATTTTAAGAATAGCCAAAAAGGAGTTGGTTGAAAAAGTTTTCAATTCAGCCATGTATTATACAAGTTCTCCTAGAAAATGGCGAAAAGGGCAAACTATATTGTTTTTGGCTAAAACAGAGTTTGGCGACGCTTTTGTTGGTTATGGAGTAATAGAAAACATTTACACGAAAGAAGAACTCTCCGAGGAAGAACGGATAGAATGTGAAGCGTGGGGTTGGCGGAAAGCCCTAGAATTCAAATATGTTGTAAGGTTCGACAAGCCTCTAGCCTTGAGGGAAACATTCCTAAAAGGTTCGAGGCTGCATGGAAAATATTTCCATGGACTACCTCTTAAGGCGGAACAGTTAAAAGTTTTGATAAATCAAGCTGAAAGCCAAAAATCCTAAATTTTTTACCAAAAGGGTTGTATGTAGTCCCTAACCCTAAACTTGACGTCCATTCTTCTGGCAATTTCCTCCACAGCTTGAAGGTCAACCTCTGGAATTCGCACAGCGGTTACTTCAACATCCAAGAGTTTCTTGGCTTTTTCAATAAACTCTAATATGCTTTCAAAGGCATTTTCAAAAGTCGGTCTGCAAACCTGAATGTATGTTTCCTTGTTGTGAGCGTTTAAGCTCACACTTACCTTGTCCACACCAGCCATCTTCACCTCGTTTATGACGTTTCGTCCCTTGTTAAGCAGAAAAGCCTGCCCGTTCGTGTCAACTCGGATGGTCACGATTTTTCCATAATGCCTCCTTATCCAACTGCTGATTTCTAGAATGCAGTCCAGCCTTTCAAAGGGTTCGCCAAACCCGCAGAAAACTATCTCCTTCCAGTTTCTCTTGTTTATGTAGTTTTCAAGTTCCGCGATGATTTCGGAGGTGGACGGTTCTCTTTCAAGTTTTAGGTTGAAGCCTCCAACACCATCTCGAAAGTTTCTTAAACAAAAGTAGCAGTTGTTTGGACACTTGTTAGTTATGTTTAGGTAAAGGTTTTCTCCAAGCCAATAGACAACGCTTGGCTTTTTCCGTTGAACCAACACTATCAAGCTACTCCAATTGACCGTTTTCGACAGAGATCTTCACGTCCTACAATTTAGCCTTTAAGCCTATGCAACTTTTGTCGTGGCAGTTAGAATAAGCTTAAATGCTGAATACTTCTAGGTTCTGTTATTAAACGAGGGAAAGTTGATGGTAAAATATGTTTTCGTTACTGGTGGAGTTTTAAGCTCTGTTGGTAAGGGTATTGTAACCTCTTCTATTGGTAAAATGCTTCAAGCGAGGGGGTTTAAGGTTACAGCCGTAAAAATAGATCCTTACGTGAATGTTGATGCTGGAACCATGAACCCCTATATGCACGGCGAAGTTTACGTGACGGAAGATGGAGGCGAAACGGATCTTGACCTCGGCTGGTATGAACGTTTTCTCGATTTAAACTTGAAGAAGGAAAACAACATTACTACAGGGCTTGTTTACCGGGCTGTTATCGAGAAAGAACGCCGCGGAGACTTTCTAGGTAGATGTGTTCAAATAGTCCCCCACATAACCAACGAGATTAAGAGTCGCATAAGAAGAGTGGCGGCGAACGCAAACATTGACGTTGTCTTAACGGAGGTTGGTGGAACTGTTGGTGACATTGAAGGCTTGCCATTTCTTGAGGCTATACGTCAAATGCGGTTGGAAGAGGGATATGAAAACACTTTGTATGTGCATGTGGCTTTAGTCCCAATCTTAGACGTCACAAAGGAAATGAAAACAAAGCCTTTGCAACACAGCGTAAACGAGCTGCGACGCATCGGCATCCAGCCAGACATCATTGTTGCACGGTGTTCGCGGATGATAGATTCAGAAGCCTTGAGAAAAATAGCCTTGTTTGGAACCATACCGGAAAACGCTGTTTTCTGCTCTTACAATGTTGAGTCCGTCTACCAAGTTCCGCTAATCCTCGACGAGCAAGGAATGGGCGACTTCATTTGCAAGAGGCTTAAACTTCCAGAGCGCAAACCAGACTATACCAACTGGAAAAAATTTGTTGAAGCCATACTCAACCCAGAACATGAAATTAAAATAGCGCTTGTCGGCAAGTACGCTGGACTAGTGGACAGTTATGTAAGCATGAATGAAGCGCTGCGCCACGCGGGAGCAGCTTGCAAGACAAGAGTTCAAATACACTACATTGAGGCTGAAACTTTCGAGAAAAACCCTGAAAAAATTGAAACTTTAAAGGAATTTGACGGCGTCTTTGTTCCCTATGGTTTCGGTTACAGAGGGGCTGAGGGGAAAATTGCAGCCATAAAATTTGCAAGGGAAAACAATATACCATTTCTGGGAATATGCTACGGCTTCCAGTTAGCTGTTGTGGAATTCGCCCGTAACGTATGTGGTTTAGAAGGAGCAAACAGTACAGAAATAGATCCAAACTCACCACATCCCGTTATTGACTTAATGCCAGAGCAAAGAGACGTAGAAGTCAAAGGAGCTACAATGCGGTTGGGCGCCCACAAAATACTAATAAAGCCGGGCACATTGGCGCATAGGCTTTATGGAAGCGAGGAGATTTTTGAAAGGCACCGCCACAGATTTGAAGTAAACCTGGATTATTTAGATAAACTTGAAAGAGGCGGTCTAGTGTTTTCGGGTAGAAGCCCAGACGGAAGAAGAATGGAGATTTTGGAGCTGCCAAACCATTACTTTTTCTTTGCGTCCCAATTCCACGGCGAGTTTAAGAGCCGCCCCGGAAAGCCGGACCCAGAATACTATGGCTTCGTGAAGGCTTGCCTAGACCGAAAGCTTGGAAAAGCAAAGCCGGAGTTTTAAAAGCTC
>CAZZMT010000070.1:0-20822 GCA_964655395.1 uncultured Candidatus Bathyarchaeia archaeon
CACTCAAGAGGAGAAGGCGGCAAGAAGTCGTGTTGGTGTTCCAACATCCTACTCTGTCCATGACAAGGGGCTTTCAACAGCCATAAGCCAAGTGGACCGCGACGCTTTTGGAAGGAAACTTCCACTTTCAACGCGTCTACAGATGTGGCGTTTGAGAAAATGGCAGATACGTTCAAGGGTGCACTCTTCAATAGACCGGAACTTGGCGCAGGCGATGGCTGAGCTTGACCGTTTATCAGACAAAGTTTACATTCCGCCGCCAATAAAGGAGAAGGCTGCAGTCATATACCGCAAAGCCCTTGACAAAGGCCTTGTGAGAGGCCGTTCAATAGCCGCCATAGCAGCCGCCGCCTTGTACGCGGCTTGCCGTGGAAGCGGAACGCCTAGAACACTGCGAGAAATAGCTGAAGCAAGCCTTGTCGACAAAAAGGACGTCGCTCGATGTTACAGGCTTTTGCTCCGCGAGTTAGACGTGCAGATGCCAATAGCAGACCCTTTAACATACATCTCTAAAATAGCTGAGAAAACAGGGATTTCCGGCAAAACGCAAGGTCTCGCCATACAAATCCTTAGAGAAGCAAAACAGCGTAGGGCTGCAGCTGGCAAAGACCCCATGGGATTGGCCGCCGCAGCACTCTACATTGCCTGTTTGATGAACAACGAAAAGAAAACCCAGAAGGATATTGCGGAAGCTGCTGGCGTCACAGAGGTTACGGTTCGAAACCGCTATAAGACTTTGAAGAAACAATTAAATCTAGAATTGCCAGATTAAACGTTTCCAGAGCCTTCATCTTTCTCGTTGTCTTCGTCTAATTCCATAACTATTGGCCCATGGTAGCCGCATTCTTCGCAGATGTATTTTTTCGGCGTTAGCCAATAGTCTAGGCTACTTGACAAATGGATTTTAGGACTCCCGCATCGTGGGCAGTAATTTTTCGACGGGCGGCGATGTTTTATGGTTTTAAGTATCTCACGTATGTTTTGTAGGATTTTCATGGGTTGGCTTCCCTTTAACAAGCGTTGGAGGTTTACTGAACTTCTATGTTTTCTTCCGGATATCCAAGCTTTATTAGGTATTGGCGGACTTTTTCGCGGTGGTCTCCTTGGAGGATTATTTGCCCGTTTTTGGCTGTTCCTCCGCAGGCACAGAAGCTTTTGAGTTTTTGAGCTATGCTTCCGAGATCTGTGTCTTTGTCGTTTAAGCCTTCCACAATTGTTGTTGGTCTGCCAAATTTTCTTGTTTCAAACCTTATGCGAATCCTTTGCTGCTCTTTGCCTATCTCGCCGCAGACACACAAGTCTTTTGGAAGCCCACATATTGGACAGATATCAGCCATGACGCTCAACACTACAATAACAACAGCCATATATAAAATTTTCAAATCTTGAATCCATAACGGAGGTTTACAGCAAGTTATGGCTGAATTAACGGTATATGAATTAAATTATTGATGAGACCTTTGCGTGATAGGCTGTTTAGCTTTTCGCCATGCCTACGAGACTATGCCCATTCTGTGGAGTTCTTCGCGGAGGCTTTCCTTAACCTGTTTTAGGCTTTGCCTTTTCGCAACGTATTCGTCTCCGTTTATTCTGCCAGCCTTGAAATCTTCATCTAGCTGGGCGAGTTGGCGGTCTATTTCCGATATTCTGGCTCTTATTTGGTCTATGTAGGACACAGCCCTTTCCTCAGCTATAACTTCTGACGGTGTTAAAGCCATCTTTATTACTCCGTCCTCGATTCGCAGTATTCGGTCCGCCGCCCTTGCAACACCTGGGTCGTGAGTAACCATAATTATCGTTTTGCCCAACTCCTTGTTAACCTTGGAGAGGTAGTTTACAACTATTTTCGCGTTGGCGGTGTCCAACTCGCCTGTTGGCTCGTCCGCCAATATCAATGGCGGGTCGTTGGCCAAAGCGGCGGCTATGGCTACTCGCTGCTGTTCTCCCCCGCTTAGTTCATCGGGCTTGTGGTTGGCCCTTTCCGTCAATCCAACTATTTCCAAGAGCTCTTTCACTCTCTGGATTCTCATGCTTCTTGGAACGCCTAAGGCTATCATTGGAAACTCCACGTTTTCAGCGGCAGTCAAAGTTGGTATTAAGTTTAATGTTTGGAATATGTGACCCACGGTTTTTCGTCTGTACTCCACAAGCTGAAACGGGTTAAGAGCTGTCACCACAGTGTCGCCTACCTGGACGTAGCCCCCGGTTGCCTGGTCTAATCCACCTATAATGTTTAGGAGAGTTGTTTTTCCGCTTCCGCTTGGCCCTATAATGGACACCATTTCACCCTCTCTCACTTCCATGCTTAACCCTCTGAGGGCCTGAACCTCAACGTTTCCAAGCCTGTAAATTTTAATTAGGTCTTTGACTATTACCCTCATTCCTTTCATAGTCTCACAATCCTTTCAACTTTTGAAATGTATCTTTTCGTGAGCAGTACCGTGGGCAGTACAGTTGAGGCAAATATTAGCAGCAAGCATGAAACTAAAAGTATCACCGCGTCTAGAGGGAAGACCATCCTATACTTTACAAGCGTATAAACGAGGGCGGCATTGGAGGCTGCCACGTTGCTGTGGACAACAATGATCCCCACAACAACGCCTAAAAACACGGCGAAAGCCACTACGGCCAAGTTTTCCGTGAGGAGCATTATCAGAAGCTGTTTAAAGGACAAGCCCCGTGCCCACATTATGGAGGCCTCCCTCTTCCGTTCTTGGAGGCTTACAAGGGTTGCTAAACCCACAGCCACCGAAGACGCCAGTATTGAGAAGACAACGCCTAACTTTTGGATATGGATGGGCCCAACGAGCAGAAGGTTGCTTTCAAGCTTCTCCAGCTCCTCGGCAACGGAGCGCACCGAACTCACTCCGTTAATTTTCCGAATTTCAGAAGCCACAACCTTCCCATCTGATTCTGGTTTAAGCTTAACCAGAACCGCGGCTTTGGGAGACTGCCAATCCAAATTCAACGATTCATAAAGCTTCACTGAAATAAAAGACTGGAAGGATTGCCACGTATATTCTTGGGGGAACTCACGTCCAAAAAGCCCAACAACCTCTAAAATTAACGTTGAATATCCAATGTTAACAGTCACAGTGTCTCCGACCTTCTTTTTTAGGCGTGATGCTACGTTCTGTTCGAGAATTATTGTCTGGCTGTTGGTTTTCATGATTTGTAAGGCTTCCGCCGCGCTTCTGCCGCTGAACCAGTCTTCCTCGTAATAGGCTGTTGCAAGCCATGTTTCGGGGTCTATGGCTGTAATCTGCTGCGTGTATGATTCTCCTGGAAAAGACCCGCTGAGGAAATATTGAACCGTTGTGGACGCCTTCCCCGTCATGCCTTCCATGGCCTCTAAAACTTCCGTTATGTTGGCCGAAGGGGCTAACTGGACGTTTATGTCCGCACCCACCTCGGCTTTAATCCGTCGAACGTTGTAGTCTTGGCTGTTGACGACGCCTCCAATGGTCTGGAAGCTGTAGCTCACTATCAAGGCGACGAGGAAGGCTATTGAGGCCGCTCTGACCGGGTTTCTTTGAACGTTCTTTGTGGCAAGGGTTCCCAAATCGCCCAGGAACTTCGCCGCCCGGGCTACGAGCCCTTGGAACTTCATGGAGTCGCGGATGAAGATTTTTGTGAAACCCCAGAAGAACAGCAGCGGGCCTATGTATATTAAAGCTATGTCTATAATGATCCATATGCCTAAAAGTATTAGAAGGAATATGTTTGTGAAGGGCGGCTGCCTGAAAATTGATTGAAGCGAGCTTATGCCCAGAAGGAACATGACAATCTTGTAGAGTCCGAGGCTGAAAGCTATCCACGGCAACCGCTGCTTGTGGGGTTTAACCTCCTCGATGTACGTGTATTCCCTCAAAGCCTCCACGACTGGGAGTTTCGCAGCTCTCCGCGATGGACGGAAAGTAGATAGGAGGGTTAAAGCCAAACCGAAAATCATGGTTATGACTATTACTTCCGTGCTTAGAACGGGCGTAATCTGTTCGAGTCCCATGTTTTTCCCGACAAATAGAGGCCCAAGCAGAAAGCCAAGCCCCACGCCTGCAAGTCCGCCCAAAATTCCAATCATTATGGACTCGGAAAGAAATAGTCTGAATATTTGGGAGTTTGAGAAACCCTTGGTTAAGAGCAAGCCGATTTCACGTCTGCGCAGGTTGTAGGACACTTCTGAAACTGTTGTTCCAACATACCACGCTACAAAAAAGACTGGGATAGCCGCTATGATGAAGGCGAAACGCATGGCTGCGCTAGTGAACTGGTAAATCATTAGAACAGTTCCAAGATTATTGTTTGCATACATGTCAAGGTGGGCCACTGCATTACTTACTTGGCGGGTTATCCCCGCAACGGCTTCCATGGAGCTTGGAATGTCCCATGGATTGATAAGTTTGTCCCTATCTATATAGGCTAGAATCTGTGTTGAAATCGTGACACTCGCATCTTCTGGGATGCTGTCCAAAATCCTTGCGAAAGTTTTCTCCCAACTGGCGATTAGGAGCAAGTCTCCGTAGAAAACGGCAGGTTTTTGTTCAGGCACGACCGCCATTATCGCAGGGGTTTCCATTAGTCCAGTGGCAATTGAGTAAGCTTTGTCGTCAAGCTCGACAAAGCCAACTATTTTCAGGGAAACACCGAGAGATTTCTCCCCCGGTTGCGGGTCGCGGTGGGAATAATATGTGAAGTTTAGGGTGATTGTGTCATTTAGCGCCACTTTATTGGCTGCTTTAGAACCAACCCAAACATAGGTTTCATTTACTCCTAGAAGGTTTTTGCCAGCATTTACAACGTTTAGCCCGTCATAAACTTTTGAAGTGTCGGATATGGCGGAAACCATAACTACGGTGTAGTTCTCGCCCACAACATCGAGCAGGGTGGCTCTTGAAACAACCTCAACCTTCACAATTCCTTCAACTTGTCCAACTGCTTGGGCTGCCTCTTTCCATTTGTTAGACTTTAGGGTTGAAGAGCTGTAGACTATTATATCTATGGGTATGTGGTTTAACTGTTGTAGGAGAGCAGCTTTCGCTGTTGTGTCTGCGCCTATGTTGATGCCTGCGAAAAATGTTGTTGCAAGCATAACTCCTAAGAATAATGCGGCGAAAAGCCCGAAGGAGCGGAGCAACCGCTTTACCGCGTATGAGATCCATGGGCAACCGCAGTTGCTTAAAATTTTCACGGTGCTGGGCTATTTAAGGCTATACTTTAGAACATGCTTTATATCCTAAAACGGTTTCCTTTTCTATTGAAAAGCCATGCCAATAACCAAAATTAGGAAAAGAGACGGCCGCATAGTGGACTTTAACCCAGAAAGGATTAGAAACGCCGTCCACAAGGCTTTTGTGGCTGTTAAGCTTGAAAACGGCGAAAAAGCCGAGAAACTCACGCGGGAAGTTGTAAGCCTTCTGGAGGAAAGGTTTAAGGAGAAGATTCCATCCGTTGAGGATGCGCAAGACGCTGTTATAGAGGTTTTGAGGAAAAACGGCTTTGAAGAAGTAGCCGCTGAATACCAAGCCTATAGGAAGAAGAAGGAGGAGATTAGGCGGCTTAGGGCTCAGCTTGGCATTGAAGAGCCTAAGTTGACGGTTAACGCCCTTGAAGTTTTGAAGAGACGCTATTTGCTGAAAGACGAAAACGGGAATATTATTGAGACTCCGGCGCAAATGTTCCGCAGAGTTGCCAGAGCCATAGCGAGGGTTGATAAACGTTACGGCGAAAACCCGAGGGAAAGCGAAGAAATCTTCTACCGGATGATGGCGAGGCTTGAGTTTCTGCCGAACTCGCCTACGCTTTTCAACGCTGGAACAAGGCTGGGGCAACTGTCTGCATGTTTTGTTTTGCCAGTTGAAGACTCGTTGGAAAGCATTTTCACAGCCGTAAAAAACATGGCCATAATTGAGAAGACGGGCGGCGGCGTAGGCTTTGACTTTTCAAGGCTTAGGCCAAAAGGCGACGTGGTGATGTCCACGAAAGGCGTAGCATCCGGCCCAGTAAGCTTCATGAGGGTTTTCGACGTGGCCACCGAGGTTATTAAGGCTGGAGGCAGACGAAGAGGCGCCATGATGGGAATTTTACGCGTTGACCATCCAGACATTTTGGAGTTTATAACCGCCAAGCAGAAGCCCGGCTTCCTCCAGAACTTCAACATTTCAGTGGCGGTAACCGACGATTTCATGAAAACCCTCGAGGAGAATGGCGAGTACTGGCTTATCAACCCAAGAAACAAGGAAAAAGTAGGCAAGCTTAAAGCCCGGGAAGTTTGGGATTTGATGGCGCGGTCCGCTTGGGCAAGCGGCGACCCCGGCGTCATCTTCATCGACGAGGTTAATAGGCATAACCCGACACCGGAAGTGGGACGGATAGAGGCAACAAACCCATGCGGTGAGCAGCCCCTTCTCCCCTACGAGTCTTGTAATCTTGGCTCGATAAACCTTTCCCGCATGGTGGAAGACGGAAGAATCAACTGGGAAAAGCTTAGGGAAACAGTACGGAACGCCGTTCACTTCTTGGACAACGTCATCGACGCTAACAAGTACCCATTAAAAGAGATTGAGCGAATAACGAAGGCAAATAGGAAGATTGGATTGGGCGTCATGGGGTTCGCTGACATGCTGATAAAGCTTGGAATCCCCTACAATTCGGAGCAAGCCTTGGAGCTTGCCGAGAAGCTTATGCGCTTCATAGATGAGGAAGCCCACAAAAAGTCTGAGGAAATAGCCGAAAAACGGGGCTCGTTTCCAAACTTTGACAAGAGCATTTGGAAAGACCGTTACAAGGCTATGAGAAACGCCACCGTCACCACCATAGCGCCAACGGGCAGCATAAGCATCATCGCCGGTTGCTCCTCTGGAATTGAACCGTTGTTCGCCATATCCTTCATAAGAAACGTTTTAGACGGCACAAGGCTTTTTGAGACAAACCCGCTTTTCGAGATAATAGCCAAAGAAAGAGGCTTCTATAATGCTGGGCTTCTTGAAGAAATTGCCAAAACAGGTTCTGTGCAGAAAATTGACAAGGTTCCGGAGGACGTGAAAAGGGTTTTTGTAACCGCTTTAGATATTGCGCCGGAGTGGCATGTGCGGATGCAGGCTGCCTTCCAAAAGTATACGGATAACGCTGTTTCGAAAACGGTGAACATGCCTTTCGAGGCAACTGTTGAAGATGTCCGAGAAGTGTTTGAGCTTGCTTGGCAGCTTAAGTGTAAAGGCATAACAGTGTTCCGTTACGGAAGTAAACCGGAACAAGTGCTTTACATAGGCGAAGTTAAAACTGCGGAAAAAACTTTTGTAGCGGCTGAATCCGAATACGCTGGAGGATGCCCAACAAAAACTTGTCCTTTCCCCGGATAGAAAAAGAGATTAATCGGTTGTTGCACGGTGAAAGCCTATGAAAGGCACGTTGGGCTTCGTGGACGAGCACAACATGAGCATGCTCACTGACCTCTACGAGCTCACCATGTGCGCCAGCTACTTTGACCATAAAAAGTCTGAGCCAGCCACCTTCGACCTTTTCATTAGGCGGCTGCCGCCAAACCGTTCCTACTTCCTCTTCGCCGGCTTAGAGCAGGTTCTCCTATTCCTCGAAAAAATGCACTTCACAGAGGAACACATCGAATACTTGAGGGGTTTAGGGTTTAAAGAGGACTTTCTAGACTATTTGAGAAATTTCCGCTTTAACGGTGATGTTTGGGCTATTCCAGAAGGCACTGTGGTTTTTCCAAACGAGCCTTTGATTAGGGTAACCGCCCCAATAATAGAAGCTCAACTTATAGAAACTTTCCTTTTAAATACAATTAATTTGCAGACAACCATCGCCACGAAGGCAGCGAGAGTTGTTTATGCGGCTAAAGGCAGAACAGTCATCGAGTTTGGTTTGAGGCGCGAGCACGGTGCGGATGCTGGCATGAAGGTTGCAAGGGCAAGCTATATAGCCGGATGCAGTGGCACTTCAAACGTGCTTGCTGGAATGGTTTACGGCATACCTGTTTTTGGCACTATGGCGCACTCCTTTGTCATGTTTTTCAGCAATGAATTGGAGTCTTTCCGGGCTTTTGCCAGAACCTTCCCGGACAAGACAACACTTCTCATAGACACCTTCGACAACATTAAAGGTGCGGAGAACGCCGTAAAAGTCGCCAAAGAACTGGAAAAGCAAGGCTTTAAACTGCGAGGCGTCCGCATCGACAGCGGTGACTTGGTGGCAGTAAGCCGTCAAGTTAGGCGAATACTCGACGAAAATGGGCTGGGATATGTGCAGATTTTCGCCAGCGGAGACCTAGACGAATATCGAATAGAAGAGCTGCTCAACAAAGGGGCGAAAATCGACGCCTTCGGCGTGGGCACCAAGATGGGAACTTCAGCCGACAGACCCTACGTCGACATAATCTACAAGCTTTGCGAAAGAGCCAACGAAAAGGGCGAGTTTGTCCCAATAATGAAGCTTAGCGAAGGAAAAGCTACGTTGCCCGGCAGAAAACAGGTTTTCCGTTTCAAAGATGAGAAAGGCAACTTCGTGAAGGACATCATAGCCCTAGAAGGCGAAGAAGTTGGCGGGGAGCCCTTGCTGGTTAAAGTCATGGAGAAGGGCAAAATAGTCTATGATTTGCCCTCACTTGAGGAGATCCGGAAAAGGGCTCTGGATAATTTGGCCAGACTTCCGGAAAAGTACAAGCGTTTAAGGGGTGCTGCCAAATACCCTGTTAGGCTTAGTCCGAAGCTTAGGAAGCTGATCAGAGAGTTAAGCGAAAAACTTCGGGAAACAGAGGTTGCGGTTGCTGGTTCAAGCGGATAATTTTAAGCCATTATCAGGGCGTTTATGAAGGCTACTTCCATTATTGCTGCAATTAGGAAAATGCCGTAGATGGCGGCTAAATCCCGCGTTTTCAAAGTTTGGCTCAGCGTCTTTTTTATCGTTATATAAATGCCGTAGCCCTCCACCAGGCCGACGGGTGTGCTTATCAGCAGTATTATTGGCAATGTTTCGAGAATTACTCCGCCATATATGAGTGTGCAGCCCCGCAATATGCTCAAGAAAACTATTACTATGGTGAAGGCTAGGGCGAAGGATCCGGGATGCTCCAAAACAATATGGGAGTACTTTTCCCTTCTGAAAAATCCCGCTTGAACGAGGCTGACGTAGAAGCTCATGCCTAAAAGAATAAGCGAAACAACGAGAATGTTGTGTAAAAACAACATTCCAACAGCCAAAAACTCGTTTTTTAGGATTTCGCCCAATAGAAGGCTGAAAAAGACGGTGTTTTCGTAGGATGAGAGAAACAAAAAGGCGAGGAAAGCTAAGCCCAACAAGGCCGTGCGCTTTTTAGACTCCGGCAACCGTTGAGTCCTCGCTGTTATCTTAGATCGGTATTGTGGTAAGCCACTTGGATATTAACCCCAAGAATCCAAGAACAAGAGCCACCAGTACGAGAACTGCCAGGTAGATTATGATTACCAATATGCCTACAGCGATGGCGCCAAGCCATCCGGTTTCAAATAGGCGTTTTATCAATATCAGCCACACTATAATGCTGAGAATCACCGCCAACAGGTTTGGGAGAAGAATAATGAACAGCGTGGACAACACTGTTCCAAGTAATGCTATAGTGAAGGCGTCTGATAGCAATGCGCGTTTTTTGCCTACGACGATTAACCCCGCAAGGTATAGCACAACCGCCAGCACTAAAAGTTCGATTACAAACAGGACGAGGGCAAAAAGCAGTGTTAAGCCTTCCCGTATCCCCCACCGCCAGTCTGGCTTGGCACTGGCCAATAACAACTGCGTGAACATAGCGATTAATTGGTGCCGCATCATTTCCAATCACTTAATGTTCTGCATGTTTGCTGTGGAAAAATAAAAGGGTTGCTGTTTGAAAGTTTAAATTAAACTTTTAGAGCGTTTTATTCGGTTAATTCTTCGACTTCTTTCCTGCCCTTCTCCAGTTCCTGGACTTGCTCCTTATCCTCTTTTAGGAGTAGGGCTTGAAACTCGCCCACGTGGGTTTTCTCTTCTCTGGCGACTTCTAAAAGCACTTTCTTAATTTTCTCGTTGTCGGTGGCTGCTGCCAACTGCTCGTAAAGGTTTACGGCGTCTAGCTCAGCGATTATGGCAACCCTCAAGATTTCACAGTCTAGAAGCTTCTTTGAAACTTTTTCAACTTTAATTGGCATCTGTGAAAGCATCCTTTTTCACCTCCATGGAAGGTTTAATAGCCAAATGCACCCTCAACACAAATTAAACTTTCCTTTTATGTAGTGTAGAACTGGAAAATGGTTAACCCGCACAGTTTATTTTCCCTCCCCTACCCCTCTATAATTTCATAGCCGATAATTTTTGTGAAATGGAGAAAGGTGCACTTCGACTCGAGCTTTTTCACTGCTTATTTAAGGGGTATTGCTTATAAAAAGGGTTAACAACGAGGATGAAGGATGGGCGTCTTTTATAGTTCTTCTGATAGGGTTGTGAATAGGTCGTGGTGTTCTTCTTCGTCTTCTAGGATTTCTTCGAATATGCGGGCTGTTGTTATGTCGTTTTCTTTCTTTGCTTGGGCTATGATCTCCTTGTAGAGGTTTATGGCGTTTTCCTCGTCTTTGATGTCGCGTTCAATCATCTCCTTAAGCGTTTTACCCACAAATATTTCAGTCGGCTTTGTTGTGGGTGTCCCGCCCAAATAGACCAATCTTTCGGCTATGGCTTCAGCATGCTTCATCTCTGTTATCGCCACTTTTTTGAGTTCTTCTTGGACGGCGAAGCCTTTAACCCCGCTCCATTGAACGTGTTGCCACATGTACTGGATGGAAACTTGTATTTCTCTTGCTATGGCGTCGTTCAACATTTCTAACAACTTTTTAGACACCAAAACGTTTCACCTCCTTTTACAGTTCTATTTTGGAATGTTTAAAAGGCTTGCTAAAACATGCGTAAATCCAAAGAAAATGGGGAACTGGGCGTGCGCATTTGGTTATCCGCCTGGCGCGCCGTGGAATGGCACGTTTTTCCAGAGGATTTCCCACCAGTCTTCTTCGGTTATTGTTTCGCCCTTCACGATGATTTCTAAAACCGCGTTTAGGAGCATGTGGTGTCTTTTCTCGTCTTCAAGGATTGCCGTTAAAAGCAGTTTAACCTTCTCGTTTTCAACGGTTGGCAGTATGTCGCTAATCTTCTTTATAAGTTCAGCCTCCACTCGGATATGTTTCTCAACAAGGCTTTTCTGCTTGTCAAGATGTTCCTGAGAAAGCGCCTGCTGGGTTGTGGTTAAAAGCTTCAAGGCGGCATCATACATTTCCGCATGCTTCAAGGAATCCAGCGAAATCCCCTTCAAAACACCTCTGACGGACGGGTTGCCGATGCTTTTTAAGGCTTCGTTGAGCGAGTCTACAATCTCGTTTTCAACCACAATTTGCCTCTTGATGAAGTCTAGAAGCGCATTTTTAGAAGACATAACCAGATCTCCCCCTACACACAGTATTTGTCATCAAAACTATTTATGGGTGATTTTCTCGGCAATCTTTCGCCCCAACTCTTTACATTTTTCGAGCATAGCTTGATCCGGCCCATACTTTGCAAGAAGCGGTGGCTCCGGCACGTCCATTTCGAAACGGTTCTTCATTATTTCTAGAACAAGCCTTGGGGCTTCACCGCTCCAGCCGTAAGATCCGAAAGCTGCGCCTATTTTGCCTTTCAAGTCAACGCCTTTTACAGCGGCTTCTTCGAACAGTTTTTTGATGTCGATGGTGGTGTCATGGTGGTATGTGGGCGTACCAACAATTATGGCGTCGAAATCCTTCAGCTGTTCAGCCGTCACATGGTATGTTAGCTCCACTTCTATGCCAGGCACCGCCCTGGCGCCTTCAGCCACAGCCCTAGCCATCTTCTCAGTGTTTCCAGTCTTGCTGTAGTATAGGATTAGGATTTTCGGCATAGCCAGCCCCGCTTTAACCAGCCTATTTCAGTGCTTGTTCAAGGCGTTTGTCAACAGCATCCCAGTCTACAATGCTCCAGAAGGCTTCAACAAATTTGCCTCTATCATTTTTGTAGTCGACGTAGTAGGCATGTTCAAAAACATCCAAAACCATTAGAACCGGGAACATTGGGTAAACATTCATGTTGTGCTTTTCCACTTGCATCAGCATTAGGCGGTTTGTCTGCTTGCACAAGGTTAGGGCTGCCCACCCGGAGCCTTCAACGCTTACGGCTGCCTGCGAAAACTCTTTCTTGAAACGTTCAAAACTTCCAAAATCCTCAACAATCTTGTCGGCTAGTTTGCCGCCGGGTTTTCCGCCAGCCTTGCTTGGCGGGGCTAGGTTTCCCCAAAAAAGCGAGTGCAATAGGTGCCCGGCAACGTTCCATGATAGCTCTTTAAGGGTGGCTTTAACGTCTATGTCCAAGTTTTCTCGGCGGGCTTTATCCAGCCGCTGAAGGATGGCGTTCGCGCCGTTAACGTAGGCTTGGTGGTGTTTGGTGTGGTGGATTCGCAACTGTTCTTCGGACATGTAGGGCTGCAAGTCGCCATAGCCATAAGGCAGCTGAGGCAAAACATACAGTTTAGCTTCCATAACATGCACCTCCATGTGAAAATTATTCCTTTCTAACAAATTGGTCTTTTGGGGCACCGCAGATTGGGCAAGTCCAGTTTTCAGGTAAAGCCTCGAAAGGTGTTCCGGGCTTTATGCCGTTTTCCGGGTCTCCAACCGCTGGATCGTACACGTATCCGCAAATCAAACATTCCCACTTTGCCAAAGCTGTTCACCTCTCATTTTTCCGTTTTAATATTATAGCTGACTTTGACACCAGCTTTTTCGAAAAGCTTCCCGACGGGGCAGTTCTCCACCGTTAGCCTGAAAAGCCTTTGAACAGTCTCTTCTGAGGCGTCTGTTTTCGCCAAAATGTCGAAGGCTGCTTCCGTCACGGTTCCAGCTTCGTCGGATTTTATGGCTTCAAGCTTAACCTCCAAGTCTTTGAGTTGAACCCTCATTTTCTTAGCCACCAAAGCGAAAATTGTTGCGAAACATCCAGCATAGCTCATAACGCCCAATTCGAGGGCTGTCGGCCCCATGTCTGTTCCAAGCTCAGGCGGTAGGTCGAGGCATACGCTGTGGGCTCTGCCGTTGTCAACGGCTATGCGCAAGTCTTTAACGAGTTTAGCTGTGGAACGAAGTTTTTGCACCAAAACATTTCACCTCAAAACATTAAAGTAGAAAAAGGGTTTATGTGAGCCTCTTCTTGCATAGGAACCAGTCAATGCACTCGTAGCCTTGCTGCGCAGCCTCTTGCATGCGTTTTTCAGCATCCTCCTGCGTTGTCGGGGGCGGCACTATAACCGGGTCGCCGGGTCTCCAGTTGGCTGGTAAAGCCACCTTATACTTGTCGGCCGTCTGCAAAGCGTCAATGAGCCTCAAAATCTCATCCATGTTTCTTCCCACGTTTAACGGATAGTATATCATTGCCCGCAGCTTCATCTCTGAGTCTATCACGAAGACGCAGCGCACAGCAGCCGTCGTGCTCTGTTTTGGATGAATCATGCCAAAAAGGTTGGCGACCTTCATGTCTAAATCGGCTATTATTGGAAATGGTATGGTTACGCCAAACTTCTCCTTGATGGTTCTGACCCAAGCAATATGCGAGTAGACGCTGTCAATGCTTAATCCTATGAGTTGGACGTTGCGCTTTGCAAGTTCTGGGTAGATTTGGGCGAAAGCCACGAACTCTGTTGTGCATACTGGTGTGAAGTCGGCTGGATGTGAAAATAGGATTACCCATTTGCCCTTGAAGTCTGAAAGCCTAATCTTGCCGTGGGTTGTTACCGCTTCAAAGTCTGGGACAACTTCGCCGAGGCTTAGCAACGTTTTTTTCTCTTCAATTTTTTCTTCCAAAATTTCATTCCTCCTCGATTTTCGTACACCACAATCTTTTTATCCTTCGATGTTTATATATTTTTCGTATAAAATTCGGCTAAAAACGTACAAAATGGTGCGAAAAATGGTAAAAAATATTGCGGAAATAGACGAACTTGACCGCAAAATCCTAAAGCTTCTACAAGAGGATGCGAGGCTTCCATTCCTAGAAATAGCCAAAAAGCTAAAGGTAAGCGAGTCCACAATTCGAAAACGGGTTCAAGCCCTAAAAGAAAAAGGCGTAATAAAACGGTTCACCATAGAAATCGACCCAGCCAAGATCGGCTTAAACACAGTCGCAATAGTGGGCATAGACGTCGATCCGCCGAAACTTTTGGAGGTCGCCCAAAAACTCTGCGAGTTTAAAGAGATCCGATGTGTGGCAACATCCACAGGCGACCACATGATAATGACCGAAATATGGACCGAAGACGGACGGGAACTTACAAGGCTTATTTCGGAGAAGATCGGCCCTATTGAGGGCGTTAAAAAGATTTGCCCAGCAATAATCCTTGAGAGGCTTAAAGGCTGAAGGTGGGAAAGGGTTTGAGCAGCCACAGCCACCATCGCCACGCCCACCATGTTGGAGAGTTTAAACGGAGATTCTGGGTTTCACTAGCCTTAACCGTGCCTATTTTGTTGCTTTCTGAAATGATTCAAATGTGGTTTGGGCTTGAATGGTTGAAATTTCCCTTCCAAAAAGAGGTGCTTTCGCTATTATCGCTTATTGTTTACCTTTACGGCGGCTGGCCCTTCCTTAAAGGCTTGGCTGAAGAGGTTAAGGCCAAACAGCCGGGCATGATGACGCTTATCGGCATGGCTATTTCTGTGGCCATGTTCTATTCGCTTGGAACAGTCTTCGCCTTCAGCGGCAAAGACTTTTACTGGGAACTTGCAACCCTAATCGACGTCATGCTTTTGGGCCATTGGATAGAAGCCAAAAGCGTCATGGGCGCCTCCATGGCATTAGAAGAGCTTGTCCGCATAATGCCCACAACCGCCCACCTAGTCAAAAACGGCGAAATCATAGACGCCCCGGTCTCCCAACTGCGGAAAGGCGACATAGTCTTGGTTCGACCGGGCGAGAAAATTCCTTCTGACGGCGTCGTTATTGAAGGCGAATCATCCGTCAACGAGGCTTTACTGACTGGCGAGTCCAAACCAGTAAGAAAAACTGTTGGCAACATGGTGGTGGGAGGCTCCATAAACGGCGAAGGCATGCTGAAAGTGCAAGTGGAGCGGACAGGCGAAGAAACCTACTTGGCGCAGGTGATAAAGCTTGTTAGGCAGGCTCAAGAAAGCCGATCGCGAACGCAAGATTTAGCCAACAAAGCTGCAGCATTGCTCTTTTACGTGGCACTTGCCGCCGGAGTAATCGCCTTCACTGTTTGGAGTTTGTTGGCTGGTTCAGATGTGGCCCTTGAAAGGGCCGTAACAGTGCTTGTTATTGCTTGTCCCCACGCGCTTGGTTTGGCAATACCGCTGGTTGTGGCTCTCTCCACCTCTATAACGGCGAAAAACGGCATTCTCATAAGGGATAGACGCGCCTTCGAAGCTGTCAAAGACGTGGACACCATTGTTTTTGACAAGACCGGCACTTTAACCCTCGGCAAGTTCGGCGTAACCGACACAGTCGCCTACATGCCAGAAAGCCAACTTTTAAGTTTGGCTGCCGCCGTCGAGCTAAACTCTGAACACGCAATTGCAAAAGCCATAGTGGACCACGCCAAAAACAAGGGTGTAAAAATCCCCCAAGCCAAAGAATTCAAAGCTTTGCCGGGAAGAGGCGCCTACGCAAAAGTTGATAAAAAAGAGGTTTACGTTGGAAGCATAAACCTACTAGAAGAATTGGAGATAAACTTCGACGATCCGCAAGTAAAAGCGTTGCATGAGCAGGGCAAAACAGTTGTTTTCACAGTAGTTGATGGCAAGCTTGCAGGCGCCTTCGCCTTAGCTGACATGATAAGACCCGAATCCCGCGAAGCAGTCAACGAACTTAAGAGGCGAGGCTTAAACGTTTACATGATCACTGGTGATTCTGAAGAGGTTGCCCGCTGGGTAGCCAAAGAACTCGTAATAGACCACTACTATGCCCGCGTCTTGCCAGACAAAAAGGCTGAAAAAATAAAGCTTCTAAAAGAAGAGGGTCGCCGCGTCGCCATGGTTGGAGACGGCGTTAACGATACGCCAGCACTGGTTACGGCGGATGTTGGCATAGCCATAGGCGCCGGAACAGACGTGGCTATAGAAAGCGCCGACATCATACTAGTGCGAAACGACCCGCGAGACGTGGTTAAAGTCATAGACATTTCCAGAAAAACCTACCGGAAAATGGTTCAAAACTTATGGTGGGCAGCCGGCTACAACACGGTGACAATACCCCTAGCGGCAGGCGTCCTCGCCGGCTACGGCGTAAGCTTGCCGCCAGCCATAGGAGCCATAATAATGTCCCTAAGCACAGTTATAGTTGCCTTAAACAGTCAAACATTAAGGAGGTATGAACCGGAGGGGGTGAAAATGGAAATGGAGAAAAAACGGTTGGTCACTGATCCGGTTTGCGGCATGAAGATAGACCCGGAAACGGCTTACAGCAAAATCGAACATGAAGGCCGCGTCATTTACTTCTGTTCACGGATGTGTGAGGAAGAGTTTAAGAGAAATCCAAAGAAATACACGAAATAGCAGTGTTTAGGGGAAAACCTTAACTCGATTTAGTTACTGCAATCTTTGTTGGCGAATCTTTGGGAAGACTGGCTGAACTTAAGCTTGCCATGGGCACATCCATATTCCTTGCAGCCTTCATATTCGCCCTCTTCTTGTCGGCAATCATGATCATCTTCCAAGTCAGCCTCGTTTACGCGGTCATATGCACAATTCTATTCATACTTATCCAGTACCTCATAGGTCCAGCCATAGTGGCTAGCTCCACGAGGCTCCGTTATTTGGAGAAGGGTGAAAACCCTTGGCTTGAAGAAACCGTGAAGGAGCTGGCTGAAAAGGCTGGGTTGCCCATGCTTAAACTCGCCATAGTGCCAGAAGAAACGCCCAACGCCTTCGTATTTGGCAGAACAGCTAAAAACGCCACGCTGGCGGTTCATGAAGGCCTCTTGAAGAAGCTTAACAAGGACGAGGTTAGAGGCGTGATAGGCCACGAGCTCGGCCACATAAAACACCTAGACTTCATCGTTATGACGGTGCTTTCCGCGTTGCCGCTCATCGCCTACATAATCGCCAGAGCCACCTGGGAGGCTGGAAGATGGACGCCAGCGTCGAGAAAAAGGGAGGAGAGAAGCAGCATCAAAGCAGCCTTTTTCGCCGCAGCCATAATCTCCTACATAGTCTACATTGTTTCGCTTTTGTGTGTTAGGGGGTTAAGCCGCCTCCGCGAACATTATGCAGACGCCTACTCCGCCTACCTAACCGGCTCGCCTAGAAGCCTACAAAGCGCATTGGCAAAAATCACTTATGGCTTGTCGCTTTCGCCTAAACCGCCCTCCGGAGCAAGACCCTTCTACATAGGGGATCCGGCGACGGCGAAGCTGGAAATCTCCGCGATAATGGAGAAAAAGGCGGAATACGACTTGGACAAGGACGGCGTTTTAGATGAACGGGAACTTGAACTCGCCATGGAAAGGGAAGCCCAATCCACATGGACAAAAATAAACACATGGTTTTCCACGCATCCGCCAACCTTCAAACGCATACTATTACTGCGTGAAATAGAGATGGAAATGGAAAGCGGAAAATACACTGTTGACCACATATACGAAAAAATCTAGGCTAAACATTTGGCAACAAAATCGAGGAAAGCCGCAGTTTCATTGTTTTGTAGGCTTAGTTGAAATATTCCATCCGCCCAGTTTCCCGCAATTTTCAAAAGGCTGCTTTCCAACTCCCTCTTAACATATACAAGCCCACACTTAGCCTGAGGTTTCCACCGTTTAAGCATGGCAAACGAGGCAACCGCCGTCTTAAGCCTCGAAGAATCCAATTCCACTTTAGCATCCAAAACCACCACCGGATCCACAAAAGCATCTTTTCGGGCGCCTATTGAAACATCAAACTCCATGGCGTATTCCCCGCCATCTTCACGCCAAACCAAGCATTTCTCAGCCCAAAAGACTTCTAGAGGCTTTATTAGGCGAATTTTCGCCTTTAAAAGGCGGTAAATGTATTCTTCGAAGGCGTAAGCCCTAAACTTTCCGAAAAACTGGGCTGTGCCGACTTCCTTCTTGTTCGCCATTATCACCTCATTAAACTTTAGAAAATCTTCTATGGCGAGGGTTATCGTCCACCTTTCATACTGAGCCTTAAGCTTTTCTCCAAGCGCCCGCTTTTTCTCGCTTTTGCTTGTGCAAAGTTCATGGATGTAGTCTGCTGCCTTCTTTAAACGTGCCATAAAGACTTCCAAAAGCTTTTATCACAACCCAAATTTATTACCTTCGTGGCTTAAGCGTAAAAAGGAGGCTCAAAATGAGAGTTAAGCTTCTCCGCCATACGGCGGATCCAGAACTGCTCTGTGGAGCAGCAGCCCTAACTTCGTCTAAAAGCGGGTACCCCTCCGAAATGTTTGAGAACATGGAATTGGAAAAGGCTAGGCAGATTGTTAGGCGCGTCACTGGCTACGGGCACATGTCGGTTATTGAACATGCATCTTTCACCTTCAGCATAGAAGACGTTTCAAGAGCTTTAACCCACCAGCTTGTGCGCCACCGCATCGCCTCCTACACGCAGCAAAGCCAACGCTATGTGCAATATGATACATTGAAAAGCTATGTGGTTCCGCCGTCCATAGACGCTAACCCCGAAGCCAAAAAACTGTTCGACGAAACCTTACAGCACATATCCGAAGCTTACAACAAGCTTTTGGAGATGGGAATTCCAAAGGAGGATGCTCGCTATGTTCTTCCAAACGCGGCTAAAACAAACATTGTTGTAACCATGAACGCCCGTGAACTCCGCCACTTCTTCAACCTACGCTGCTGTATGCGCTCCCAATGGGAGCTCCGCGAAGTAGCCATCGAAATGCTTAAGCAAGTAAAACGAGTCGCGCCTTCGCTCTTCGAAAACGCTGGACCCACATGCGTAGAGCTCGGCTACTGTCCAGAGGGCAAATTGAAGCCGGCGGAATGCAACATCGAAGAAATCAAAAAACAGTTCAAAAACCTCTGAGCGTAAACCCTCGTGAAAACCAGCCTCAAGGCTTATGCCATAACCACCAAATATTGGCGTCCAGGCGAAAACTACCTACAACAAATAATCGAGGGCATCGCTGGAAAAGTTTTAGACGGAGACTTCGTAGTCGTTTCCGAAAAAGCCATTGCAGTGGCGCTTGGCAACATCATAGATGAAAGCCAAGTGCAGCCAAGCCTAAACGCAAAAATAATCGCCAAAATATGGATGCCCATCATATGGGGCTACATCCTCGGCCCGCTCTGCCATTTAAGGCGAAAACTCATACAACAACTGCGAAACTATCCACGGGACGCTGGAAGCCGCCACAAACAGGTCGCCCTTCAACATGCGGGTCTGCTCCAAGCCTTGATGTTTGGCTCTGAAGGAGGCATAGACGGAACAAACCTTCCATACGCGTATGTCTGCCTCCCCCTAAAAAACGCCCAAGCCATAGCCGAAAAAATCCAAAGAAAAATCTTCGAAACCCTACGGAGAAAAGTCTGCGTAATAATCGCTGACACGGACAAAACATACACTTTTAGAAACTTCCACTTCACGCCAAGACCAAAACCAATCAAAGGCATTCACAGCTTTGGCGGCTTCATCGCTTATGTTGCTGGACGAATGTTCAAACTGAAAAGAAGAGCAACACCCATAGCGGTAGCTGGACGCCACATTTCAGCAGAGGAAGCCTTAACAATTGGGGAAACGGCAAACCGTGCCAGAGGCTATGGCGCGGGCAGAACTGTTTGGGAGATGGCTGAAAGGTTCAAGGTTGGATTAACAGAGGTAAGCTGGGAAATGCTTGAAAAAGTAAAACACAAACCAATAGTAATAGTGCATAAAATGCCTCTTAAAGAGTAGGCTAAACCTTTAGGGCGCCAACTTTCTTCAAGCTTTCCACGTATTCACCATAATTTTCTATGCGTTTAGGATTGCTTAACGGGAACGGAAGCGTTTCAACTACAGTTTTGGTAATCTCATGAACAAGATATCTACCCTTGTCGGTAACCGTAAAGCCTTTAACATACCCCGTCATCCTTAAAACTTGGAGCACCATTTTTATGTTTAGGGGCATTTTACTGCAAACTTTTGGGTCTAACTGCAACTTGTAAAGCTCATGGGCGAAAACCCTCCAAACCTTAGCTTTACCGTCAAGCTCAGTGTGAAAAGCAAGCCTTTTATCATTGTTGACCATTTGAAGGTAAATCTCAATAGGCGGGTTGACTGTTTGAATGTTTCCACAAGTGCTAAAAGCCGCTGGACCTAAGCCAAAATAATCGCACACCGGCTCGTCCTTTGCTGAATCATATATTTTATGGCTTTTGGAGAAGACCCACACACTGTCTCGCCTATACCCGTGTTTTCTAAAAATGTTCCATGCACTTTCGATGACGGTGAACATGCTCTGCGAATCCATGCCTGGTTCGGCTTCAACCCCAGAAATTATGAGATATGGATAAATGGTCACCTGGTCTGGTCCAATGTTCACGATGGTTTCAGCATCTTTTAGGCATCCCTCAAGATTTTGTTGGGGCAACCCAACCATCAAATCAACGTTGACCGAGATTCCAAGCCGCTGCGCCTCATCTACGACTTTTTCTATTAAGCGTTCGCCGGCCTTCGCCCTTTTCACAGCTTTGAGGGAGCCTGACTGAAAGGTTTCAACTCCCATGCTTATTTTGGCGATACCTGCATCTCCAATTTTTTCGAGGTATTCTGGCGTAAATTCAAACGGGTTTCCTTCCA
>CAZZMT010000071.1:0-17271 GCA_964655395.1 uncultured Candidatus Bathyarchaeia archaeon
GGGCGAGGCTTATCGAGCTTTTATACGCGGCTGAACGCGCCCTTGAGCTTGTAACCGACCCAGAAATAACAAGCACTAACTTGCGGAATAAGCCTGGCAAACCCGGCGAAGGCGTAGGCATAGTTGAAGCGGCTAGGGGAACCCTAATCCACCATTACCAGTTAGATGAAAACGCCTTGGCGAAGAAGGTGAATCTCATTGTGGCTACGACGCACAATGTTCCATGCATATGCATGTCCATTCGGGATGCAGCCAAAGCCCTAATCAAGAAGGGTAAGGTGACGGACGGCATTTTGAACATGGTGGAGATGGCCTTCAGAGCTTACGACCCATGCTTCGCGTGTGCAACTCACTTCGCGATAGGGCAAATGCCCTTAGAGGTGGAAATTTATGACAGCCAGAAGAGGCTCATCCAAACAATCAAAAGGTAAAAGTGGAAGGAGGATGAAGAAAGTGGAAGAGGTAAAAGTTGGAGTTTTCCTATCTGACTGTGGTGGGCAGATAGCCAAAATCCTAGACTTTGAAGCCTTAACAAACTTTGTTAAAAGCGTTGAGGGCGTCGTGCTGGTTGCTAGGGGAAGCGAGTTCTGGCGAGGTGAAGGCCTAAAAACCATATTGGACGCTGTCAAAGCCAAAAAGGTAAACCGCGTGGTTGTGGCTGAAACAGTTCCCAAAATAAGTGAGGTAGCCATTGCAAAAGCCGTCGAGGAGGCTGGGCTTAACCCCCACTTAGTGGAGGTTATAGACCTAAAAGACCATTGTGCATGGCCCCACCGCGACACACCCAAAGAAGCTACGGAGAAGGCTAAAGCCATGCTCTTGGCCGCCATCGAGAAAGTGAAACTTCAAGAACCCATTGAGAAGGCGGAGTTTCCAGCAGTCAAATCTGTCCTCGTCATCGGCGGCGGATTAGCCGGCATGCAGGCTGCTGAAGACTTGGCGGACATGGGCTTCCAAGTCTACCTCGTTGAAAAGGAGCCTTTCTTAGGCGGTTTGGCAGCTAAAGCTGTCCGCTTCTTCCCAACAGACGACTGTGCCATATGCATCCAGTCCCCGACAACAGACCTCAAAACCGTGACTCAGACCTCGCGGAAATGCGTCTACCGTTCGGGCTTTTCTGAAATTCCAAACCTTAAAGTTTTGACAAACGCCAAAGTTGTGAAGGTGGAGGGCGGCCCTGGCAACTATCATGTGGTTGTGGAGCGGAAACCCCGCTATGTTGACGAAGCTAAATGTGTTGCATGCGACTTGTGCACGACCGTGTGTCCCGTTGAGGTTCCAGACGAATACAACGCCAAACTGACAAAGCGCAAAGCCATATACATTAACAAGCCGCTGGTTTATCCGCCAGCCTACGCCATAGACGCGAAGGCATGCAAGTTCCATGAATGCGCGAAATGTGTTGCTGTTTGTCCGACAAAAGCCGTAAACCTCGACCAGAAACCTGAACAGTTAACGTTAAACGTTGGCAGCATCATTGTGGCGACGGGCTTCCGCGAATACGACCCAAGCGTCATAAAGGAGTATCATTACGACGAATACCCAGACGTGGTAACCCACTTAGAACTGGCGCGGATGCTGGACGCCTTTGGTCCCACAGGCGGCGTTCCGATACGGCCTTCTGACGGTAAACCCGCTAAACGCATAGTCTTTGTACAGTGTGTTGGTTCAAGGGATCGCCGCTGGAACCCATACTGTTCAAGTATATGCTGCATGATTTCGCTGAAACATGCAACGATGATTAAGGAGGCCTTTCCAGACACTGACGTAACAATATGCTACATAGACATCCGCACAACTGGAAGGGAACATGAATACTACTATGAGAAGGCCCGGGAAATGGGCGTAAAATTCGTCAAGGGAAGACCATCCGAAATAATTCATGATCCCGCCACGAACACTTTGGTTGTTGAGGTTGAGGACGAGCTTTTGCGGAGGCTTCTGGAGCTTGAAGCAGACCTTGTGGTCTTAGCCACTGCCATGGTTCCATCCGAAGACGCGAAAGAATTAGCGCAGATCCTCGGCATAGAACTAGACCCGGACGGCTTCTTCAAGGAGTATAACGCCAAACTTAGGCCTACGGAAACAAAGCGGAGGGGCATATTCATATGCGGAGGCGCAGTCTTCCCCAAAGACGCTCCGACGACCTCGCTTCACGCTCACTCGGCGGCTGTGAAGGCTGCCAAATTCCTCATGAACGGCAAAATCACAAAGGCCTTGAAAGTGGCTGTAGTAAACCAGGACTACTGTGGAAATTGCCAGTTCTGCCCCGTGACATGCCCGTATGGCGCCATAACCCTTGAGCCTAAAGGCGACGGCCACTTCGCCGCAAAAGTTTCAGAGCTTTTATGCGAGGGCTGCGGCGTCTGCGTTGGCACGTGTCCAGTGGGCGCCATAGAGCTTCGCCACTTAAAGCCAAGCCAGATATCCGCCCAAATAAGGGCTTTGTTGTCTGTGAACGGCACTTCTAAGCCGCTTGTGCTGGCGTTCAGCTGCTCGGAGTGTGGCCACGCCGCTGTGGATTCTTCTGGAATGGCTATGATGAGCTATCCTGCTAACGTTCGGGTTCTGCGGGTTCCATGCACTGGAGTAATCCAAGTTCAACATATCCTGGAAGCCTTCAAGGCTGGAGCCCAAGGCGTCATGGTTGTTGGCTGCAAGCCCGATGGATGCCACTACGAGGTTGGAAGCCAAAAGGCGAAACAGAAAGTGGAGATAGCTAAGGCTTTGCTTAGGGCTTATGGCATAGAGCCCGAAAGGCTTGAAATGTATAATCTGGTCTTCATCGAAGGCGACAAGTTCGCCGAAGCCGCCAAAACCATGACCGAACGTTTGGAAAAGCTCAGCCCTCTTCAACTAGCCTAACAAATAAGCAAAGCAAGGAGCGGATCCGTGAATGGCTGAAAAATCCCTCGACTTTGCAAGGGAAATCACCAGCAAGCACGGCGGAGAAACCATAACCAGATGCTACCAATGTGGAACATGCGCCAGCACATGCCCAGTCGCCAGAACAACAGAACGCTACAACCCCCGCCAAATAATAAGGCTTGCCCTCCTAGGCCAGAGAGACGAAGTTTTAAAGGGCGACGCCATCTGGCTTTGCGCCTCATGCTACAACTGCCAAGAACGTTGTCCCCAGAAGGTTGAAATCGCCGACGTCATATACGCCCTAAGAAACATAGCCATCCGCGAAGGCAACATACCCTCCATATACACTGAATTCGCAACTGGACTGATGAACGAAGGACGCCTCGCCCCTATATCAAAATTTGTTGAAAAGAAAAGACCCGAATACGGGTTGCCGCCTCTAAAGCCGACAGACATTGAAGCCCTCAAAAAGATTCTCACCGCCACGGGCTTCGACAAAATCATGTTCAAAAGGGAGGGTGCTTCTCCATGAAGGCTTATGCGCTTTTTTTGGGCTGCACCATACCCGCCCGCCAACCCCACTACGAACTAGCCGCGAGAAAAGCCTTAACAAAACTTGGAATAGAACTCGTAGACATGGAAGGCACAACATGCTGTGCACCGCCACCCATACAGTCCATAGACCTCGAAACAAGCCTAGCCATAGCCGCCTACAACGTCTGCCTAGCAGAAGAAGCAGATCTCGACATCCTCACGCTCTGTACCGGATGCTTCGAATCCCTAACCATAGCAAACCGCCTCCTAAAAGAAAAACCTGAACTACGCGAAAAGGTGAACAAAATCCTATCCAACGCTGGGAAAGAGTTCAAAGGCACAAGGGAAGTCAAACACTACCTCCAGGTGCTCATGAACGATGTTGGCGTGGAACGTCTAAAACAAAGCGTCGTTAAACCCCTAAACAAGCTTAAAGTGGCCGCATTCTCCGGATGCCATCTGCTGAGGCCCAGCGAAATCCTCCGCTTTGATGATCCAGAACGCCCCCGCATATTCGACACGCTCATTGAGGCTTTAGGAGCTAAAAGCATACCTTACAAGAACAAGCTACGATGTTGTGGAGGCCTTTTAAGAGGCTACGCCGACGACGTGGCCCTAGCCATAGCCCGAGACAAAATAGTCAACGCCTACAACGCCGGAGCAGACTGCATATCAACTCTTTGTCCCTTCTGCTTCTTAACACTTGACCTTGGACAAATGCTAATAAAAACCACATACAAGGAAGAATATAACATGCCAATAATTCACTACGCTGAACTCTTAAGCCTAAGCCTAGGCGTCGAACCAAAAGAACTAGCCCTAGACTTCCACAAAATAAAACTTGACAAAGTGTTGGAAAAAATAGGCTAAAACCTCATTTCTTTTTCCTGTCCCAACTTTTCCAAGCTTCTAAACTTGTAAAGTGGCTCAACACATGTTTATGCTTAAAAATCATTCTGCCGGCTTAGAAAATGTTAAAAACTGGCTACACTGCATTATGCCTTGTGGAAGCTCTATGAAGATTACTGCCCTTAAAGAGCACAAATGCTTTTGCTGCGGCGGAACAATCAAAAAGGGCGAAGAGTGCTTTGCGTTCATTGTTAATCCTGAAAATCCGAGCAAAAGCGAGTTTGACGTCATTTACACGTGTGCAAAATGCGCTGAGGAAGAAGCATGCCGAAGAAGGATTAGGCAGAAAGGTGTAACGGTTTAAAACGAGGTTCTAATTTCTATAATCCACATTCGCTTTAACTTTTGGAATTTCAACTTCTAAAGCTCTGTTGTTGTTGCATTTCATAACCATGCTTTCAACCTGCAACTCTTCAACTGGAAGGTTCAGTTTCCAGCAAACGTCTTCTAAGCATATCTGCAATCCATCATTAATTTTGTTAACTGTTATTCTTTGATCTTTACAGCGACATTGCATTAAAACTTTAACATAGTTTTCGTCTTCAAAAATGTCTATTAAAGGCTCCTCGATGTGGGGGAGTGGAATAAAATGTTTGACCGTTGAAGTTTGCTCGATTTTCTCCTCAATTACGTATTTTCTTTTTAGGAGCTTTTCCATGGGCTCTAAAGGATTTTCCTTACTATGCTCCTCTTCTTTAAGACTTTCAACCAACTTTTTAGCTAGAACTCTGCAGAAGACGTCTATGTTTTTTAAAGCTTCTTCAAAATCATCACTCATGACGTCTTCCTCTAAATAGAATATTTACCATATCCTATTTAACCTTGTTTATTTTAAGTATGACTGAAATCTAGTTTATCTTTTGAAGGCTATTTCTTGCCAATAGTTATGGGCAGGGTTCTGATATGTTTGACCGCTCGCACAACCTCACCTGCATACTTGCTTGGGTCTTCAAGGGCTCTGTTTATGGCTATTTCAGCTATTGTTGCGCCCTTATCTGCGATTTTGCTTAAGCATGAAAGAATTGATCTCACATATGGGATTTCTGGGGCTTCCCGTATGAGCCTGTTTGAGTCTACCTCAAGCACTTTATGCATTTCTAAAAGCTGATTTGCAATTTTCAAGTCCCGCGTAAAAACGCACTCTATGGATTTTTGAAAGATTGTTTGGGCTAGCTCGCTTAGATGGAATATTCTGTCCACAACATTTTCTGGCAGCATGTTCCTATAAACTTCCATTTCTAACACTACTCTGGCCAAGTCTTCGGAATAGTCAGCCACCAACTCAAGATATTGCAATATAAGTCTTGCGGCGGGTATGAAAATCATGTCCGTCATGCCGACCTCTTCGGCGATGGCCGGCTTAACCTGAGCTGACAAAAGCAGTCGAACAGCCAGATAATATATCTTGTCCGCCTCGTCCTCTCGGGCTATGGCTTCTTCAACAAGGTCGTAGCGTTTCTCCTTGAAGCCCTGCATCGCCTCGGAAAGTATTGTTGAAGCTATAAGGGCAAGCCTTCGGATAAGCATGTCAAGCTTAAACTTTGTGGAGTCGATGGAACACTGTAAAAGAATGTTTTTCGGTGTTTCCTCAAGAATCCCTAAGCCTATAAGTTTCTGGACTATTCTCCGCACCTCGTCCACATGGTTTTTCCCGATGCGGTTTGCGGAAACAACTCGTATTACGTCGCGTCCAAGAATGTAGCTTCCAACAATGATCCTTTCAAGCATGCCAGGCTCGTCGCATGCGTCCGCATTGACAATGTATTCGTCGGCCTCCTCCCGTTGGGCTACATGTCTAGGCATTATTTTTAGGGATCCATCTCTTTCGGGAATGATGAACAGTATGTCTTTTGGCTTTATTCCTTGTTCTTTAACCCACTCGTTTGGGAGGGAAACAGTCATTGTTGAGTGGCCGACTCTTTGCACTTTTCTAATTTCCAAAGGGAATCCCTCTATTTATGGTTTTTACATTAGCGGATTTATTTATTCTATATTTTCTATTTACGTTAGATATATATCTTTCGCTTTATTCTATATATCACGCAGATGTAAAGGAGGTGTATGTGAAAAATGTCTGAATGGAAAACCGTAAGCATAAGGCAGGAGCTGATAAAGGAAATCGAGAAAATCCTGAGAACTGGACGCTATCGCAGTATATCAGAGTTCGTCTCCGAAGCCATAAGGCTACGCCTAGAAGAGCTCATGCGAGCTGAGGGCATCCCAGCCGCCAAACGGGAAGAACTTTTGGCCATTCCAGAGCAGTTGTTGTACACGCCGAAGCATACATGGGCGCAAATAACGCCTGAGGGCAACATCCGTGTGGGTGTTTCAGACTACGCTCAGCGACATCTCAAAGGCATAGCCAATGTTATGACAGAGCCTATTGGAGAAGAGGTGGCCAAAATGGAGCCATTCGGTGTTATTGAAACTTGGATGTTTATGTTTGACTTATATTCACCTGTAAGCGGCAAAATTGTTAAGGTTAATGAAAAATTGAAGGACAAGCCCTACCTTGTTAATGAGGATCCCTATGGTGAAGGCTGGATAGTGGAGATTAAACCCAAAAATTCTCTAACGCTTGAAGAAGAACTCAAAAGCCTTCTGAGTTCAAGGGAGTACAACAAGTGGGTCAGCAAGCTTGAAGGCAGACTACGCGAGTAAAAACCCCCCAATTTCCCCATTTTTATACCCAAATTTTAAGTTATAAGTGTGCTAAGTTTGGTTTGGATGTCTTAATATATTGGGTTAAACATTCAAATATGCTTAAAGGATGGGTCTGCTTGACAGAAAAAACTCTACAAATTAGGAAATTACCGCCTTGTCGGGCAGCATGTCCTGCGCATGTAAACGTCCAAGCCTATGTGGCACTTATTCAAAGAGGCAAATTTAAAGAGGCTGTTGAGGTGATAAGGAAGGATCTGCCTTTTCCGGCGATTTGTGGGCGGGTTTGTTTCAGCCCATGCGAGGATGCTTGTGCGCGTGTAAACCTTGACCAAGCGGTGGCTATACGCGCTTTGAAGAGGCTTGTGGCGGACATTGAACGCGAACAAGGAAGAGTTATTGCCCAACCAGTTCCCAAAAAATACAGCGAAAAAGTCGCCATAATCGGTGCTGGACCAGCCGGCTTGACAGCCGCCTACGAACTAGCCAAGCTTGGTTATCCAGTTACGGTTTTTGAGCGGATGGATGAGCCTGGCGGCATGATGCGCTACTGTATACCAGACTTCCGTCTCGAAAAGTTTGTTGTAGCGAATGAGATTGCTTACATAAAAGACTTGGGTGTTGAAATAAAAACAGGAGTTGAGTTTGGCAGAGACATAACCCTTGAAAGTCTCAAAAACGAGGGGTACAAAGCCATTTTCATTGCGATTGGCACACAAGTTGGCATGAAGTTGAACGTGCCAGGCGAAGACTTAGAGGGCGTAATAAACGCTGTGGACTTTTTGAGGGCTATCGCCCTTGGAAAGAAGATTGTCATCGGCGAAAAGGTTGCGGTTATCGGCGGAGGCAACACAGCCATTGACGCTGCGAGAACAGCCAAAAAACATGGCGCCAAAGAGGTTATGATTCTTTACAGGCGGTCTCGCGAAGAAATGCCTGCCCTTCCCCACGAGGTGGAGCTGGCTGAAAAGGATGGAATAAAGTTCTACTTCTTAGTGACTCCGAAGCAGATTATAGGCAAAAATGGGAAGGTTAAGGCTGTTGAATGCTTGCGAATGCGTCTCGGCGAGCCTGATGAAAGCGGAAGAAGACGTCCAATTCCAATAGCTTTCTCGGAGCACCAGTATGAGGTGGACATGGTTATTCCAGCTCTTGGACAAGTGGTTGAAACATCTGTTCTGCCTCCGGAGCTTTTAAGCAAAGAAAAGCGTGGACCACCATTACAAGTCGACCCATTAACGCTTGAAACAAATATCCCGGGAGTTTTTGCTGGTGGAGACGTTGCCACAGGGCCGGCAAGCATTATTGAGGCTGTGGCTGCTGGAAAACGCGCTGCTGTCTCTATGCACCGCTATTTGAGGGGTGAAGACTTGCGAAAAGACAGGGAAGAAGCTATTGAGGAGACTACTTGGGTTAAGGATTGGCGGCTGCTTGAAAAGAAGGAGCGTAGATACGAGTCTCCTATCGAAAAGCCCCACTTGAGCTTTGAAGAGGCGAGGGCTTATCTTGAAAAGTTGAAGCGTCAAGCCAGGTTTGAGGCGTTTCGATGTTTGGGCTGTGGACCATGTGCTGAATGCCTTGCCAGCATGGACCTATGCGAGGGCGACAAGGCTGTTGTGGATGAGGGCAAATGTGTTGGCTGCAACGTGTGCGTCGTCGTCTGTCCAGTGGGCGCCATAAAGAAGAACGAGAAAGGCGTAGCCCAAGTTAACGAGGATGTTTGCAAGGGCTGCGGCTTGTGCGCGGCTCGCTGCCCAGAGCAAGCCATATCCATGAAGAAGCTTTCCAACGAGCAGATTTTGGACATGGTTTTAACAGCCTTGGCGAGGTGATAATTGGATGAGTTCCAATCCGCCTAGAATTATTTGCTTCATGTGTAATTGGGCTTTCTGCGAAGAAGAGATGCGCATACCCTACAACGTCGATGTAATACGGGTCATGTGTATTGGACGAATGGATCCAGCACTCGTTCTGGAAACCTTTCTGAAGGGCGCTGAAGGCGTGATGCTTGTGGGCTGCAAGCCTCCAGACTGCCACTTTGTTGATGGAAACCTCCATGCAGAGCGGGCGGTTAAAATGTTGAAGAAGCTTTTGGTTTTAGCAGGGCTTGAACCTGAACGTTTAAAGCTTATGCTAATCTCGCCGCTTGAAAATAGAGACTTCGACCAGTATGCGAAAGAGTTCTCCGAAGAAGTTTGGAGACTTAGAGACAGTCCGCTGAAGCGGGAGGACATCATAATCAACCTAACCGCCGCCAAGGAGGCGACGTCCGCCTTTAGGCTTAGGGTGCTTTTGGGAAGGGAAGAAGAGCTAACAGAGTTTATGAACGCTTATGGCGAGAAAATTCCCGAAGAAGAGTTTAACGCGTTGCTTGACGACATTGTTAAGGCTGAGTTCATCCGCTACAAAATCCACTATTTGACGAGGATTAAGCCTCGCTCCGTTAAAGAGTTAGCCCAAATCCTTGGGATAAAGCCGTCAGCCGTTTTGAGGCATATAACCAACATGAGGCGAAAGGGCATGATAGCTCTCGATAGGGTTGAGGGCTACACACCGTTGTATAAGGCTTTGGAGGTGCGGTAAAGATGGCGAATGAAAAAGTTGGTGCGGTTCTTGTCGTTGGCGGAGGCGTAGCTGGAATACAGGCTGCTTTGGACTTGGCTGATTCTGGTTTTAAAGTGTACTTGGTTGACCAGTCGCCAAGCATCGGCGGGGGTATGGCTCAGCTTGACAAGACTTTTCCGACAAACGACTGTTCCATGTGTATTTTGGCGCCTAAGCTTGTGGCTGCTGGAAGGCATCCTAACATTTCGCTGATTACGAACAGCGAAGTGCTTGGGTTAAGCGGCGAGGCTGGAAACTTCGAAGTGAAGATTCGAAAAAGAAGCCGCTACATTAACGAGGAGAAATGCAATGGCTGCGGGCTTTGTGCACAAAAATGTCCAGTTGAAGCAATAGACACCTACAACAAGGGCTTAACGGACAGAAGCGCCGTCTACGTGGAGTTTCCCCAAGCCGTTCCACTGCGCTTCAAGATCGACCGCGAAAAATGCATCGGCTGCAGAACATGCCAAGAAGTTTGTAAGGCGAACGCCGTCGAGTACGACCAGAAAGACAGCGAAATCGTCTTGAAGGTGGGCGCGGTGATTTTGGCGCCCGGTTTTGAACCCTTCGACGCGCGGCTTAAAAGCGAGTATGGTTATGGGCGATATGCAAACGTTGTCACAAGCATAGAGTTCGAGCGCATACTGAGCGCTTCTGGACCTTATGGCGGAATTGTTTTGAGGCCTTCGGATGGCGAGATTCCAAGGAAAATTGCCTTTGTCCAATGTGTTGGCTCGCGGGATGCCCAGCTTGGCAACATTTATTGTTCAGCAGCTTGCTGCATGTACAGCATTAAAGAGGCGATTATAGCCAAAGAACACGTGCCAACCAAGTTGGACTGCACGATTTTCTATATGGATGTAAGGGCTTATGGCAAAGAGTTTGACGCCTACTACAAGCGGGCCCAGGAAGAGTATGGCATACGTTTCGTGCGTTCGAGGGTTGCAAGCATAACCGAAGATCCCGCAACTGGCAACCTGTTCGTCCATTACGTGGGTGAAGATGAAACCCCGCGGATTGAAGAGTTCGACATGGTTGTGCTTTCCACTGGCATGCAGCCGCCCAAAAACGTGGAGAAACTAGCCGAAGCCTTGGGAATAAAGCTTAACAAATACCGCTTCTGCGAAACAAGCACATTCACACCTCTTGAAACTTCAAGGCCGGGCGTTTACGTTTGCGGCGCGTTCAGTTCGCCGAAAGATATTCCGGAAAGCGTAGCCCAAGCAAGTGGCGCCGCGGCGAAAGCCATGGCTATAATCGCTCCGGAACGTGGCAAACTTGTGACGGTTAAGGAGTACCCGCCAGAACGAGACGTAAGCCAAGAGGAACCCCGCATAGGAGTTTTCATCTGTCATTGCGGCATAAACATTGGCGGCATAGTCAACGTTCCAGAGGTTGTAGAATACGCTAAAAAGCTTCCAAACGTTGTTTACGCGGAAGACAACCTTTACACATGCTCAGACGACACCCAGAAGCGCATAAGGGAGAAAATTAAGGAATACAACCTAAACCGTGTTGTGGTGGCTTCATGCACTCCGCGAACTCATGAGCCGCTTTTCCGAGAAACCGTCCGCGAAGCAGGCTTAAACCCGTACTTGTTTGAGATGGCGAATATTCGAGACCAGTGCAGCTGGGTGCACATGCACGAGCCAAAAGAGGCAACGGAGAAAGCCAAAGACCTCGTTCGCTCCGTCGTGGCTAAGGCTAGACTGTTGAAGCCGCTGAAAAACCCAACAGTCAATGTTACGCCAGTAGCCCTAGTCATTGGCGGAGGCGTTTCTGGAATGACCGCCGCCTTAGAGCTGGCGAACCAAGGCTTTGAGGTTCACCTTGTGGAACGCGAGAAAGAGCTTGGCGGACACTTGAGGAAAATCTATTACTTGTTGGAGGGCGAAGACCCTCAAGAATACTTGAGGAAGCTTGTTAGGACTGTTATGGAGAACAAGCTTATCCACGTTTATCTCGGCGCCGAAGTTGTAGATGTAAGCGGCTTCGTGGGCAACTTCAAATCAAAGATAAGGTTAAACAACGGCGAAGAAAAACTGGTGGAACATGGCGTGGTGATCGTTGCGACCGGCGCAGTTGAATACAAGCCTAAAGAATACTTGTACGGTGTTGACCTCCGCGTAATGACTCAACACGAGTTAGAGGAGAAAATCGCTAAAGGCGAGTTTAACCCTAGAAACGTCAACAAAGTTGTCATGATTCAGTGTGTAGGTGCAAGAAACGAGGAACGCCCCAACTGTGCAAGGATTTGCTGTGGACAAGCCATCAAAAACGCCTTGAAAATCAAGGAGCTAAACCCAGACGCTGAGGTTTATGTGCTTTACAAGGATGTTAGAAGCTACGGCTTCAAGGAGGAGTATTACCGCGAGGCGGCAAACAAAGGCGTACTTTTCATAAGCTATTCAGATGAGAGAAAACCAAAAGTGTCAAATGAGGATGGCAAACTGAAAGTAGCCTTCTACGAGCCTGTGCTTAGACAGGAAATTCAAATCGAGCCGGACATAGTTGTTTTAAGCGCTGCCACATTCCCAAACCCGGACAACAAGCGTATAGCTGAGATGCTTAAAGTGCCGTTAACAAAGGATGGCTTCTTCTTGGAGGCGCATATGAAGCTTCGCCCAGTGGACTTCCAGACTGACGGCGTTTTCCTATGCGGGATGGCGCACTCGCCAAAGTATATTGAGGAAAGCATTTCCCAAGCGTGTGCGGCTGCAGCGCGGGCAGCAACAATACTGTCGAAGAAGGCTCTTGAAATGGAGGGAATTGTGGCAAGCGTAGATGAAGATTTATGTAGTGGATGTAGAATTTGTGAATCTCTATGTCCCTACGGCGCGATTGAAATGATGGAAAAAGAGGGCAAAACAGTCGCCCACGTGATTGAAGCCCTTTGCAAGGGCTGCGGCGTCTGCGGAACAGCATGCCCAACCAAAGCCATAACCCTCGGACACTTCACAACTGAAGAGATTCTCGCCCAAGTTAGGGCAATCCTTAAAGAGATGGAGGTGGCAGCCAAATGAGCGGAACCCAAAAAGAATTTGAACCAAAAATTGTGGGCTTCCTCTGCAACTGGTGCGCCTATGCTGGTGCGGACTTGGCTGGCGTCAGCCGCATCCAATACCCGCCAAACATCCGTATTATACGCGTTATGTGCAGCGGAAGAATAGATCCCGCCTTTATCCTAGAAGCCTTGAAGAATGGTGCTGATGGCGTTTTAGTGGCTGGCTGCCACCTACCCTCTGACTGCCACTATCTCAGCGGCAATTTCAAGGCCTTGCGAAGAGTAATGCTATTAAAGAAGGTGCTCAAAGATTTTGGGATCGAACCAGAACGTGTGCGGCTGGAGTGGGTCTCCGCCAGCGAGGGAGACAAATTCGCAGCCGTAGTTCGGGACATGGTTGAACAAATTAAAAAGCTTGGTCCAAACCCGTTGAAAATGGTGGAGGCGAAGAGATGAGCGAAAAAAATGAAACCCGCGAATACGTTCCAACAGTGATTAAAGCTGGAGAGCTTGACCCCAAGTTTAAATATAAAATGAGCAAGATGCACGGCGCAGAAAAAGTGATGGCGTGCTTCCAGTGTGGAACATGCACGGCTGACTGCCCCATCGCGAGGTTCAGCGAGTTTTACCGGCCACGCCGCATAGCCCGCATGGTCCAACTGGGCTTGAAGGATAGGCTTTTACTTGATAAAGCCTTGTGGCTTTGCTCTTCATGCTTCACGTGCGTGGACCATTGCCCCCAAGGTGTAGAAATTGCCGGTATTGTCCGTGTTCTGCGAAACATGGCTGTTGCAGACAAGGGCATCCTTCCTCTAGTCTATAAGGAGTTGGCGACAAACCTCATGAAAAGCGGCTTTGTTTATGAAATTCCGGAGTCGAGGCTTCAAAAGCGAACTGAACAAGGGCTTCCGCCACTACCAAAACCAGATGTAAGCCAAGTCATGAAGGTTTTCGAGGTTACTGGCTCCGCGCATCTGCTTGAAAAAGTTCAAACTTTTGCGAGGGTGGAGAGTAAATGAGCAACCCGAAATATTTGCTGTTTCTGGGCTGTGTGATCCCCTATAGGCTTTCAAGCTATGAGATTTCCGCCAGAAAAGTGTTGGCTAAGCTTGGCGTGGAAATTGTGGAAATGCCAGAATACAACTGCTGCGGCTACCCGATGGATGTTATAAACCACGAATTGATGTTGACCCTGGCGGCGAGAAATCTCTGCATAGCTGAACAAGCTGGCTTGCCAATATTGGCGCTATGCAACGGATGCTTCTGCAGTCTAAACGAAACCAACAAAATCTTAAAGGAGGACAAGAAGCTTCGCGAGAAAATCAACGGCTACTTGAAAGAGATAGGCATGGAGTTTAAGGGCACAACAGAGGTCAAACACTTGATCTATGTGCTTTCCGAAGATGTTGGCTACGAGAAAATTAAGAACGCTGTCACAAAGCCTCTGACCGGCATCCGTGTAGCCCAGCACAGTGGATGCCACGTTTTGAGACCCCGCAAGTATGTGGGGCGCGACGACCCTGAAAACCCAACAACCCTTAAAGAGCTGATTAGGTTGACTGGCGCCGAATGCCTAGACTATATGGATGAGACTGCGTGTTGCGGAAACCCAATTATAGGCGTTAATGAAGACGTGCCGTTCCAAATGGCTAAAGAAAAGCTTGAGCATGTGAGGGCTGTGGGTGCCCAAGCGCTCATAACTGTTTGCCCATTCTGCCACATCATGTTTGATTTGAACCAGCCCCGCATTGAAAGAGCATTCAACGAAAAATTCAATCTGCCAGTTCTCCACTACCCCCAGCTTCTAGGCTTGGCTATGGGCTTTTCGCCTGAAGAACTAGCCATAAACGAGCTTAGAGTCAAGCCCACAGAACTTTTAAACATGGTTAAATAGGCGATGAAAATGGCAAAGCAGAAGTTAAAATTTGCCTTCTATTGGGCTGCCAGTTGCGGCGGCTGTGAAATCGCTGTCTTAGACATTAACGAGAAAATCTTGGATGTGGTGCAAGTTGCCGACATAGTGTTTTGGCCCGTTGCCATGGACATAAAATACAAAGACGTGGAAAACATGCCCGACAGATATATTGACGTGTGCTTCTTTAACGGTGGAATCCGCAACAGCGAACAAGAGCATATGGCTAAACTTTTGAGACAAAAATCGAAGATACTGGTCGCCTATGGCGCTTGTGCTCACCTAGGCGGCGTGCCCGGGCTGGCAAACCTCCACAATAAGAAGGAGATTTTCGAAAAAGTTTATGTTCAAACATTTTCCTCGGATAATCCAAACAAGGTTTTCCCCCAGCCGAAAACGCAGGTTAAAGAGGGCGTCCTAGAAATTCCAGAGTTTTATGACACTGTGCGAACCCTCGACCAGACGGTGGATGTTGACTATTATGTGCCGGGCTGTCCACCAGCCGTTGAACGCACAGTCTTCGCCTTAGAAGCCATAGCCAAAGGCGAGTTGCCGCCAAAAGGCTCTGTACTGGCGCCTTTAAAATCCGTTTGCGACGAATGCCCTAAAAAGAAGGAGAACAAGAAAATATCGCGAATATACCGCGTCTACGAAAAGATTCCAGACCCAGAAAAATGCCTACTGGAACAAGGCATAATCTGCATGGGTCCCGCCACAAGGGGCGGATGCGGCGCCAGATGCTTGAAAGTGGACATGCCTTGCACAGGCTGCGGGGGGCCATGCCCCAACGCGCCAGAACAAGGCGCAGCCATGATTAGCGCTTTAGCCTCAATACTGGGCTTAGAGGAGGAAAAGGAGAAGTACACTGAAGAAGAGGTTGAAAAGCTCATCGACCAGATTAAGGATCCTGTTGGAACCTTCTACATGTACGCCTTACCAGCTTCGATTTTGAGGAGGAAGGTGATGCGCTAATGAAAGAAATCATAATTGACCCAATCACGCGGCTGGAGGGCCACGGCAAAATCGCCATATTCCTAAACGAAGCTGGCGAAGTTGAAAACGCCTACTTGCAGATCCCAGAGCTCCGCGGTTTTGAAAAGTTCTGTATTGGACGCAAAGCTGAAGATATGCCTCTCCTAACCAGCAGAATCTGCGGTGTCTGTCCAGTCGCCCACCACATGGCTGGAACAAAGGCCTTAGATGCAGCTTTCAACGTTGAACCGCCGACAGCGGCTAAAAAACTCCGGGAACTCATGTACTGCGGCTACTATATTTACGACCACACACTACACTTCTACTATCTTGGCGGACCAGACTTCGTAGTGGGACCAGACGCACCACCAGAAAAACGCAACGTTTTAGGCGTCATAGAGAAGGCTGGCCTCGAAATAGGCAAAGAAGTCATAAAGCATAGGGCTTACGGTCAAAAAATAACGGAGATTTTGGGCGGTAAGGCAACCCACCCGGTAAGCGCATGCATTCCCGGCGGGTTTGCAAGACCAATTTCTGAGGAGGAACGCCGCGAAATTGAGCGCATGGTAAGAAGTTGCCTTGAATTCGCCAAGTTTTCGCTGAAGCTTTTCGACGACATTGTGCTCAAAAACACGAACTATGTGAATCTAATCAAAAGCGATGCGTATACGCTGCGCACTTATTACATGGGCTTAGTGGACAAAAACAACAAGGTAAACTTTTACGATGGAAACGTTCGTGTGGTTGACCCCAACGGGAACGAGTTCGTCAAATTTTCGCCAAAAGAATACTTGGACGTTATCGAGGAACGCGTGGAGCCATGGACCTACGTGAAGCTTCCATACCTGAAAAAGGTGGGTTGGAAAGGCTTCATAGACGGACCGGAAAACGGCGTATACCGTGTGGGGCCTCTTGGAAGGCTTAATGCAGCGGATGGCATGGCGACACCGCTTGCCCAAGCCGAATATGAACGTATGTACGCCATTCTAGGCGGTAAACCCGTCCACAACACTTTGGCTTATCATTGGGCGAGGCTTATCGAGCTTTTATACGCGGCTGAACGCGCCCTTGAGCTTGTAACCGACCCAGAAATAACAAGCACTAACTTGCGGAATAAGCCTGGCAAACCCGGCGAAGGCGTAGGCGTTGTAGAGGCTGCTCGTGGAACACTGATCCACCACTATGTTTTGGATGAGAACGCGCTTGTAAAAGACGTAAATTTGATTGTGGCTACGGTTAACAATGCGCCTTCCATCAACATGTCTGTACGAAACGCGGCTAGAGGCTTGATTAAGGGTGGAAAAGTAGATCAAGGCTTGCTTAACATGGTGGAGATGGCTTTCAGAGCTTACGACCCATGTTTTGGGTGCGCCACCCACTTTGCAGTTGGGCAGCTACCCCTAACCATCGAAATCTACAATCACGAGGGCAAACTCGTCAAAACCGTGCAGAGATAAACTTCTTCTGCCATTCTTTTTTATCTCTTATTTTTGGAGAAACCCTCCTTTGAGCGGGGAAGGTTCAGCTGAGAAAAAGCTGAGGGAATGGCTTTCTAAAGCAGAGAGGGTTGTTATCGCCGGTGTAGGCAACCCGATCCGCATGGACGACTTTATAGGCGTGAAAATTGTCCGCGACTTGCAAGGAAAAGTTTCAGAAAAAGTCCTCTTAATCGAGTGTGAAACAGTTCCGGAAAGCTTTCTCCAGCAAATTATCGACTTTAAGCCATCCCATGTTTTAATTATAGATGCGGCTGTTATGGGTTTGAAGCCCGGCGAATACCGTTTCGTTAAACCGGAGCATTTGAGGG
>CAZZMT010000072.1:0-4085 GCA_964655395.1 uncultured Candidatus Bathyarchaeia archaeon
GATAAACGAGGGAAAGGCTATTCTCTGCTTGCAAGAATCACTATGTAGTCAGCTGTGTCTGCACACATGTCTGCGGCGTGTTCAATAAACTCTACAAGGTCGTCGAAGATAACCATGGAGCCGCTGTCCATTTCGTTTCCATATTTAATGAATAATGCCTTTGTTTTCAAATATTCATCATCTATTTTCTTTTCAATTTCCTCAACTTTTTTGGCTCCATTTATGGCTCCAGAAGAGTCAACAGCGATTTTTTCAATGCTTCCTCTCAAGGCTTGAGCGCAATCCACAAGAAGAGCCGTCGTGCGGGCGGTGCTCTCCCATAATTCTTTCGGTATCTTTGCCTCTTCCAGCATTTTGATGCATCTTGCCGCGTCTTTCACGTGGTCTGCAAGCGTGTCCAATCTTTTCACAAGGTGCATTAAGTCTTCACGGTATTCGGCGAAAAGCGCCACGCCCTTTGAAAGTTCTTTGAAAACTTCTGTGCGTAGTCTGTCAACCTCCTTTTCAACCTTGAAGACGTTGTCTATGTGTTGCATGGCTTCTTTCCTTTTGTTTTCAACCATCTTTTGCATGGCGTAGTTAAGAAGCGTCACGGTGTCAAGAGCTTTTGTTATCTGTTCCTGCGCCAAGTCTAAGGCTTTAGTTCTCCGCCTCCTCTCAAACCACGTGTAGCTTTTACTTTCCAAGACCCTTCATCCCACCACACATAGTTTTATGGAAAGCTTAATAACACTTTTCAATAAAGTTCCCTTTCAGCAACCCAGTAGGATTTTACTTCTCCATCTTTTGTGACGACATGTTCCTTCTTGAATATTGGGGCTTCCTTTTTGTATCTTTCAACAGCTTCCCTCAAAACTTGGAAGACATTTTCTCTATGAGCGCCTGCAACCAAAACGTATACAAGGTCGTCGCCAACGTTAAATTCGCCATAAAAATGGTGTATTTGAACGTCCACCACACCTTTCCTCACCTTTAAGTCTTGGCAAATTCTTGACAAAACTTCGTCAGCCTTTTCTTCATAAGCTTCAATCTCCATTTTTTGAACTTTCTCACCGTTGGGGTTTTCTCCGCGGACAATCCCGACAAAAATCGCTATGGCTCCAGCTTTATGGAAATCGGGTTTGCTTTTCATCTTGGCAATTAATTCTTCAAGGGATAAGGTGCCTTTCTCGTGGACATTTTTTGTAGTCATCGGCATCACGCGATACAACAGTGTCTACAGCTATTTTAAAGTTTTAACATGCCTAGCGGGTTTTGAATTTTCGTGTAATTTAGGATTTCAAGTATTTCCGTACATTCTCTAACATGGCTGATGGAACCGGCAAGTCCTTCATAGTTAGCAGGCCCGCGGGCGCGTTAAGCACCCTTGGAATGGCATTTATAACTATTGCAACGGTGCCTAAGTCTCCGTGAATGCATGGCTGTATTTTCTGTTTAACCGTTGGCACACCAGTAATGTTTATAGCGTCATACTCCTCCTCGGCGCCTATATAGGCTTGAAAATCCAGAACTATAACTTCTTTGCCTTCCATGTATCCCTTTGCTGTCTGTCTTAAACCAGCCACCCCTCCAGCCTTGACCTCTATGGCTTCGCTTTTCACGTTTTCTTTCGCAATTACAGGCTCTGCTGGTTCGGCTTTTATTCCCTCAAGTTTCCACGCTAAAGCGTCTGCAATCATGGCTATAGACTGTTCAAGCCCCACATGTCCCGTGATCTGTTTGCTTTCAATTTTCTGTTTAAACTCTTCGACGGTCAGCCCTGCCCCTATCTTTTTTTGGAAGGACAGACGCCTCGTGGCAGCATTCATAACTCTGACTGCTTCGATTTTTTCTATTTTTTGGCAGACTGCAGTCAACGTGATTACAAGGGTGTCCATCAAGAAGCCCGGGTTTATGCCGGTGCCGAGAACAGTAACATCGTGTCTTTTAGCTAAAGCGTCCAGTTTTCTTGCAATTTTAGGCTCTGAATATTGTGGGTAGGCTAGTTCTTCACATGTGGATATGACGTTAACGCCATGCTTTACGAGAGAAGCTATTTGGGGGTAGGCCTCCCTAAGATAGGAGGATGTTGCGTGAACGGCTATATCCGCCTTCGTTATAGAGAAAAGTTCATCAACATTGGCGTAAACCTTCACACCAACCTTCTTTTTTAAGCCTAACACTTCGCCTAAATCTCTGCCAACCTTATCCTTTGCTATATCCACGGCGCCAACAATTTTTAAGCCCTTCTTTTCTAGCATAGCTTTAGCAATTAAGCTGCCGATGGCACCAACACCGTACAGGATAACTTTAACGTCTCCGCCCATTCGTTATTCCTCGTTTATACGCATGTTCCACTATGCTTTCTTTCCACACAGAAACGCATTTAAACCTAAAAGCCTTTGAAACGGGTCGCGGATACAAAAACTTGTTGAAAGTTAACCTTGTTCTGCTTCCGGCAGTGATGCTTTCACCTGTGCTTGGGGCTGAACTACTTGCGTTAGAAGCTTTGATTTTCTGACACCGACATGTCGCAGTGGAACAATTTTTTTGGCTTCGTTGTAAACGTCTGAGGCGATTTTTCCAAGAACCATTTCTTGGGCGAACTGGTCCAAGGTTAAGGCCTTACTTTTCTCCTCAACAATTTTCGCCATAACTTTGCGAATAGCTGTTTCTTGTGAAGTCTTGATTCTTGAAAGGGTGAAAGCGCATACGGCGACTCTTAACCTATACCCGTCCTTTGTTGTTACGTTGAATATGCCATCAACTTTTGTTGTTCTTCTGCGTACAAGGCTTCGCAAATAATCCCTAGAATACTCGTGTCCCTTAAACATGGTGTGGGCTGTTTTTCCCTCGATTCTCGTTATTTGGAAGTAGATTTTCATGTATTGGTGGGCGAAGTCTCCCGTAATGTCGTAGAGGGTTGCTTCAATAACCCTTCCAAGCAGTTTTTCCGGCTCGTCTGCGGGGATTGACCCAAGCTCCACGTTTCCAAAATATGGTGGAGCTAACACTGTGTACCATGCTTTGCTACGCCATTTATCCCGGACTTTTTTAGCAGACACGATAGCCCTCCATTTAGCGATGAAAAGTTTCATTGAAGGGTATTAAACTTTACTTTTTTGGGGAGATTTTCTCTATGCCCATCATGTATTTTCTTAAAACTTCTGGGATAACCACCGAGCCGTCTTCCTGTTGATAATTCTCTAAAATAGCTACAATGGTTCTTCCCGTGGCGAGCGCTGTTGAGTTTAAGGTGTGTACGAAGCCTTTTGGCGGTTCTCCCTCTTTTTCTCGGTAACGGATGTTAAGCCTCCTCGCTTGGTAGTCTGTGCAGTTGCTGCATGAGATTATTTCTCTGTAGGCGTTTTGCGCTGGCATCCACGCTTCAATGTCGTATTTTTTAGCGGCGACTTTTCCAATGTCGCCGGTGCAAACGTTGACAACTCTATATGGCAGCTCCAGTTTTTGCACAAGCTCCTCCGCGTTCTTTAAGAGCTCCTCATGCATTTTCCAAGAGTCCTCCGGCTTGCAGAAAACAAACTGTTCGACTTTGTTGAACTGGTGAGTGCGAAAAATCCCCCGGGTGTCTTTGCCGTGGGCACCAGCTTCCTTCCTAAAGTTTGTGCTTATTCCAACAAACTTTATGGGTAAATCTTCAGCCTTCAAAACTTCATCCATAAACATGGCCGCCATGGGATGCTCTGAAGTTGCAATCAAATAAAGGTCTTCGCCTTCAACCTTGTACAAGTCGTTTTCAAAGTCGCTGAGGGCTATGACACCTTCATAGGGTTTACGCCTCATGAGGAAGGGAGGCTCTATGGGTGTGTAACCTTTCTTAACCATTTCTTCTAAAGCGAAGCACATCAAAGCCACGTCCAATAAGACACCTTCATTTTTCAAATAGAAGAATCTGGAGCCAGCAATTTTCCCAGCCCTTTCAATATCCATGATGTCCAATTTTAAGCCTAAATCTATGTGGTCCTTCGGTGGAAAGCTGAACTTCGACGGTTCTCCCCATGTTTTAACAACAACGTTGTCGTTTTCATCTTTGCCAACTGGAACAGACTCGTGCAGAAGATTTGGTAACATCATGAGATAGATCG
>CAZZMT010000073.1:0-6103 GCA_964655395.1 uncultured Candidatus Bathyarchaeia archaeon
GCGGGAAGAAAGTATCCGTTCACTTAGTGGGAGCGTTAGTGGCGGACCGACACCAGCATGGCGCCGCGGGCGGCGCATAACTCTTCGAGGTTTTTAAACAGTTGAAAGGCGAGGCTGGTGAACGTCAAGTTTTGGATGATAAACCTCTCCGTTATGGGTGTGTGCTTGAATTGGAGGGTTTTGGCACTAAGGGGCACGTTCATATTTTCGGGGTGGAGGCAGCCTAAATGAGCAGTGAGCCCATAGAAAGGCGGGTTTCATATCTTGGCGATAGGCTTAGGGGTAGACGCTGCCAGCTTTGCGGCAAAGAATACTTTGAAATTAGGGATTACTGCGGTAACTGCGGCAGAAAAAGCTTTGGCAAAATGGAGGACATTGACTTTTTCTACGAAAAGGGAAGGCTTGAACTCTGCACGCTTGTAACTGAACCCACGAACAAGTTTACAAAACTTGGAACCTACGTTTACGGCATAGTTTCCTTCCACGACGGCAAAATCCGAGTTCCCGGAAGGCTGACGGACAGGATTATCAAGGACGGCGAGGCTGTTGACTTTTCAAGCCTTGAGGGCAGGGAGGTTATTCCAAGGTTTAGGAGACGCTACTCTGTTGAGAAGAGCGAAATAATTCCCACGATTTCGTTGGCTTTCACTTTCGCCGATGAATATTACCCGCACCAAGAATACCGCCCAGTAAAGCCCAGCAAAGAGTATGATGTGCCCGGCATTGTTGGTTACGGCTTCTACACGTCAAAGTTTAGGATAAGGGAAGGCAATATGGAGAGGGCTGTTCCCTTCATAGATGAGGATGCCATAACAGCAGCTGTTGAGGCTGGAAAACTCGCCCTAATCCACTCTGGAGTTGAAAGCATGCTTATTGGCAAGGTTTACGTGGGTTCAGAGTCGAATCCCTACGCTGTTAAGCCAATAGCCTCAAAAGTGGCGCAGGTTTTGAAGCTGGGCGAGGAGGATGAGGATGTTCAAGGCGTGGATGCTGTGGACACGGAGTTTGCGTGTAAAGCGGCGACAAGCATGTTTAAGGATGCTGCGTCTCTCGTCAGTTATCCAAAGATGGGCGTGGCCTACGCCATGGTTATAGGCACAGACAACGCACAGGCTGCTCCAAGAGACAGTCCCGGCGGAGAATTGGACTTTTTCGTGGGTTATGGTGGATGCGCCTACATTTTCGGCAAAGCCGACGTCATAGCCGAGCTTGAAGGATGGTATTCATGCACTTCTGACACACCGGACTTTTGGCGGCGAGACGGCGAACCATATCCGATGCATGGAGGCCGCTTCACAGGCGACCCAGCCTACTTTAAGCACATCAGAAAGGCGGCGAAGAAGCTTATGGAAAGGCTGAGGCTTCAGCCAAGCGACATAGACTATTTTGTGGCCCACCAGCCTAACGTCCACTTTCCAGTCAGAATAGCCAAAGAACTAGGCTTCAAAGAGGAGCAATACATGCCATCCCTTCAAGTGGCAAAGTTTGGAAACACTTATTCAGGTTCCTCGCCGGTGGGTTTGGCAGCGGTTCTCGACATTGCAAAACCGAATGAACGCATTTTAATCGTCAGCTACGGCTCAGGGGCTGGAAGCGACGCCTATTCCTTCATAACAACAAGCCAGATAGTTGATAAGAGGCAAAGGCAGAAAATGACCGTCAAATATCAAGCGGAAAACCCGTTTCTGGAGTATGTGGACTACAACACTTATAGGCGGCTAAAGCTTGGCATGTAGCAAACCCTTTAATAGACTGCCTGAATAAGTATGCACGGAGTGTTTGGCATTGTTTGCCTACGGAATATTTAAGGTTATATATGCGCCCCATAAGGCTTTCAAGGAGATAGCTCAAAATCCAAGGTATATTGGCCCCATATTAATAATGATTCTTTTCATAGCGGCTAACGTGGCAGCGGCTTATGCATTTCTTGCAAAAGCCTATGTTGAGGTAACGGTGCCTTCATCGGAGAACAAGGACTTGTGGACTGAGAACAAGGATTTTTGGAAGCCATTAAACGGTGCCAATTGCGCTGAGAATTTCACTGATTATATTGCTGGCAACTATTACGGGAATAAAAGCATAGAGTTTTCGGTTGAAAGCGACAAAATCGCCATGGAACTTAACAACATTGGAAGTGTGAACTGTTCCTCTCAAGGCGGCTATACAAGGCTTTATTTGAGGGTGAAATGGACAAGCCCGAGCTATCCGCCCGAAAACGCTACTTTATGCATTTACTCTGGAACTTCAAGTTCTTATCGAGACATAACCAACGAGCTTTCCGCTTCTGGCGTTTGGAACAACTTGACAGTACCCTTGGCGGATACAGGTTGGGTTGGAGAAATTGACTGGGGAAACGTTACGGGCTTGAAGCTGGAAATGGTGTGGAACAAAACCTCAAATATAAGGGTTCTGTTAGACGGCTTGTTTTTCGGCGGTGTTTATAAATCCTCTCTGGAGGGAGCCACCACCTATCTAGCCCTTTACGGCGCCAACTCTTTCATGCAGTTTACTTTAAGGTGGTTTCTGCTGGGAGCGGCTCTATACATTTTCACTAAACTGTTTAAGGCTAAAACAGTTTGGCGGGTCGCATTGGTTCTAGCTGGTTTTGCTTTGGTAACTATGTTTGTACAAGCAGTGATAAACGCCGCCACTTTTTCAGCGATGCCAGCATTGAGGTATCCCCTTGAATATGTGGGTGGAGTCAAAGGTGAGGCTGAAAGCGCCTACAACAAAATCATGGAAGAGGCATGGCTTGTGAATAGGGTTTACAGCGCTGTGCAAATGGCTATGATAGTGTGGACCGTGATGCTGTGTGGCATAGCCGTCCGCCTTTCAACGGAATTTACATGGACAACAAGCTTCCTAACAGCCTTCGTAGCCTACTTTGCAGCCCTTTTCATTGAAAGCTTTCTAATGCAAATCTAACGCCTTATTGTCATTCGTATCTTAGGGCGACTACCGGCGGTATTTTTGAGGCTCTGTAGGCTGGGAGTACTCCGCCCACCAATCCTATAAGAATTGTTAGGGTTAATGTTTGGGTTATGAGGGCTGGCGTTATCAAGGGGCTTAACTGTAGAACGATGCCTGTTTCGCCTATTCCGCCGATTCTAAAGCCTCTTGACGAGAGGGTGTAGGCGCCAACCACGCCCAGAGAAATGCCTGCCGTCCCGCCGACGAGGCTCATGACTATGGACTCCATGAGGATTAGCAGCAGAATCTGCCCATTAGTGTAGCCTATGGCTTTCATCACGCCTATTTCCCTTGTGCGCTCCATAACTGATGTTATCATTGTGGCAGCCACTCCGGCGATGGCGACGGCGAAAGCTGAAAGCGAAGTTGAAAAGTTTATGAAGTTTATTGCGCCGGTCACGCTGGAAACCGCTTCAGCTATGGAGCTGAAAGCGATTATTTGGGCTTTATCCTCATAATGCTGCCGCAAAACGGAGACTATGGGCTTAACGTTGGCGGGAGAGTCTGCCAAAACAGAATTCCAGACCATCAGTCCAATCCGAGAAGCCTTTTGCCAGCCTCCAAAGATACGAAAATTGTTGAGTCCGGATCAACTATTAATGCGCCACCATATTCTTTGAGGATGGCTCCCACCACTAAGTTGACGGTTTTCTTGCCTGTTATTTTGCCCCCCTCAATTTTCGGAACCATCACCGTGACAACGTCATCCAAGTCGAAGTGTTTCTCACTGCCTTTGTAGGCTATTTTCCTGCCAATTATCGAGCTTATAACTTCGGTTTCAGGCGGGATGGAGCCCTCGTCGATTTCCAAGCTTCCTATAGCCTCAAAAAGTAGGTTGTAGTTTACAGCGAATACGGCCGTCTTAGTTTCTTCCGTTCCCCTTTTCACAATGCCTTGCGTGTTGTAGAATGGTTCAGCCCTTCTAACAGCCTCTATGGCTCTAATATAGTCTAGGTCTTCCTTGTCAAGGCGATAGTTTTCCGTTGGGAAAATGGCGATGGCGTTTTGCCCCAGAGAGGTTATTCTTTCCTCTATGTAGTTAGAGTAGCTTCCAACAACAGAGCTCATCATAACGAGGACTAGGGGGCCGATGGCTATGCCCGTTATCGTTAGGACTGCCCGAACCCTTCTTTCGCTTAGGGCTTTAAGCGATAACCGAACAAAGTCTATGAACATTTAGCGCTCACCGTCACATTTCTGGAGGTGCGCTCTCCACCACTCTGGTTTTCTTCATCATCCTGTAAATTAATAGGGTTGCCACAGCTAAGAAGACTATTACTCCGGCAGTGATAATCCACCTTTCAATGGGCCACCCTTCCTCTTTAGCTGTGGTAGGCGCGGCTTCTTGCCGCTTTGTTATGGTAATGGCAGTTTCTTTTGTGTTTACCTCGTTGAAAATGTTGTAGTATCGCACTGTTAGGACGGCGTTTTCATCATACTTGTTTATGTCTACTCTGAAGGCAACCTCTTCGCCAGGTCCAACGTCGCCTATGATTTCAGAAGCCACAGCGTCTCCAATTTTCAGTTCCACTTCAACTCTGTAGGCTGTTGAAGAGCCGTAGTTTATGATGGTTCCGGTTACTGTTGAGGAAACGTTTGTTCCCGTTGCCTTAACACTTTTTATAGCGAGTTCTATGAAGGGCTCAACGACAACCGTTACAGAGTTGTTGAAGGTGCGGTAATAGCCGCCTGCATCCCTGTAAAAGATTGAAACCATCAACGGGACTGGTCCATATGTTATGTAGGATGCGGCTCCTGCCTGTGCGTAAAAGCCTAGTGGGTTATACGCCAATGTTAGTGGTATTGTGCATGTTCCACCGGGGCTTATTCTTTCAACGTGGTTTACGGCTGGAGAGGCTATGAGGATTGGGTTCGTTTGATATGGTGAAACCACTATGTAAGCGTCGTACATGGGCGTACTTCCACGGTTCACCAATGTAAGCATGGTGTTCACGTAACGGCTTCTCACACTTATGCTTGGGTCAAGGGCCACCTCAATGTAGCCCGCTCTGCCAAGCACGGCAACCGGAACTGTTAGGGCGATTTGCCTATTCCCACCCCAAGCATCTATGTATGAAAGCCGCCCGTTAAGCATGTGGTCGCCGATTTTAACATCAAAAATGTTTAGGCTGGCCATGAATGTTAGGATGTCGCCTCGGCTGTAAACTTGCGCTGGACTGGCATATTGGGCGCTTAGAAACGCGTTTAGAACCTCCGCAAGATTAATGGCTTGTAGTTGTTGGGGCAGCTGCACTGACAAAGGCATGGCTATAATGCGGCTTGAGTTGTCTATGGCGTTGCGGAAGCCGTTTGGCAGTTCAAGCTCAAGCACAGCGCCCCTTAGGCCGTCCACGTAAACATTTCTAACCATGATTATGAGGTGGGCTCCATAGGTGTAGGGTCCAACAGTGCCCTCGTACCATCTGGCTTCCACAACTTCAAGGGCTAAACTGTCATTGTTGACGGGTATCTGCACGGTGAACCCTTCAACCCGTCTAACTCCGGAACCGCCAGAAAGCAGTATACAGTCCATCGTTAAGTCTGCGTTGTAGCCTCCTGGCGGCATGCTGCCCACTGATATTGTAAAGGAAGCCGTGAACGTGGCTAGGCTTCTGACTGGTCCTTCAATGTATGCTGTGGCTTCATTTTGCCCTTTAGAAGTCATTCCGTTTGGCAGTTTAAGTTTTAGGTTTATTCCGGCCAACGAGTGGGGCGCCCGATTCGCCAACGTCACTTGATACGTGGCGTTGCTTGTGTTTGGAAAAACACTCCAATTGTTTTGCCAGCCCGCGTTCGCAAGGAAAAGTATGCTTTCTGAGGCAGGATAGCTCTCAACGGGCAAGATGGCTGTGAACTCTCTGCTAACTTTTATGTGGGTTCCAAACTCCGTGAACAAGTAGTCTGCGTGGACGTTAACTGGAACTGTTGGCGCTGTCGTGTCTATGTCGAAGTAGAGGACAGCCGTGCAGGATCCGCCGCTTGCAACCGTTGTGGCACAAGCTTCAAAGTCTTTTATTGGCTTGAGCCCCGTTGAAGAAGCGTTAACTATAACGCCCCAGACGGGGTAGCGTCCAATGTTCGTGAATCTTAACGTTAAAGGCGCATAACGTGAAGTGGAGTAAACCGGTGTGGG
>CAZZMT010000074.1:0-5714 GCA_964655395.1 uncultured Candidatus Bathyarchaeia archaeon
AGGCTTAAAATGTCAACGAGGTTTGCTTGCAAAACTTTCCTCAACAAATCTGGCGCTTCCCTTTTGTTTGGGGTTGGGTCGGCTGAATCGAAATAGGTTCTACCCCTGCCTTTTGTTTTAGCATGTTGGAAAACTGTTTGGGCGAGGGCTGTCCCAAACCTTCTTGTTCCAGCCCAATTGAAAACACACACGTAATCAGCCTTCTGGATAACTTCAAAGTCTTCACCGTCAAGGTTTTGGGGTCCGAAATCAGCCAAAGAGCCAACATCTCTCAGCATTACGTTTGCTTTTCCGTTGGTTGTCTGGAATTCTAGGGCTGTTGTTATAGAGGGCTTTTCAACCGTTTTGACGTGGGATAGGCTTATTCTTGGCGATTTAAGATAAAACTTTAAGAGTTGAAAACCAAGCTTGTCTGTGCATATTATTGGCGTGACCCTTGCGCCTAAACGGGCTAGGGCTGAAGCCGTGTTTACAGCGTTTCCACCCCTAAAGTCTTTTTGAGCTATCCTGTCGATGCTTCCACCCTTCCGCCCCAAAACATCCGCAACAATACCCGCAAAAGCCTCCAAATTAAAATTTAGACTCACAAATCTGTCTAGGAAAAAGTCTGGCATAACAACAACATGGATTTCTTTTTCAGCCCTCAGCCTCTTCAGAAAACCTTTAACCTCTTCTAGATGATCGTCTAGCACTCTTACAGCCTTCCACTAAAAGACAGCTTGGGGTTTAGCGAAAATAACATTTTCCCAGCTTTTAGCCCAAAAGGAAGCGGATCATGTTCCAAACCAAGTCGCCGTAGACAAGCGCAATCACAAGTCCGGCTGTTATGAATATTAGCATGGGCAAACCGGGAGTCGCCCAAACTTTTTCCGGAATCTCACCGTTTTTGACGGCTTCCTCCAACCTTTCAACTATGGCGTTTCTGCCCTCGTCTTTCGGAAAAACCACAAGTTTCCTCTTTATTCCGTTTTGGGTTTTTTCCACATCCTCCAGGGGGTAAAGGTGCCATTTCGCTTTAACCTTCCAAACTGAAACCTTATATCCCGTTAAAAGCACTAGAAGTTGCTTGCCTATGGATTCGTTTTTCTGTTCTCCTTCGAAAAGGGCTCTGCCTGTTTTCCTGCGCCATAAAAGATTGTGTATGAGAAGGTAGACTGCCGTTAAGGCTGCAAGTATTACAGAGTTACTAAAGACTGCCATGGGGAAAAAATGTTGCATGAAAGGTGAAATATCGCCGGACAATGGTGTTGAGAGAAGTTCTTGCGGGTAAAAAGGTAGGGCTAAAGCCAGACACATTAAAGCCTTGGCGTCCGCACCGCCGAAACCGCCAGCGTAGAAAAGGATTATGGCGAAGGCCGCTGTCAAGCCGAAGCACAACCCGAAAAGGTGCAGGGCGGAAAAATCGGATAAGAAAAGCTCTGCAAAGGTTAATGCAAAGGCTGGTGGAGCGAAAAGAATCCAGACGCTGTTACTAACCTCGCGGGTTTTATAATCGCTGTAGGAAGCGTAAAGGAAGGAGAAAAGCGTCAAAAAAATTTTGGCAGCTTCAATGAGCCAAATCATTTCTGCCACCGTTAAGTTTGAATAAACCTATAGGCGCTTAAGACTTTTAACTCTAATCAAATGTTTTATGACAATAAGGGCTTTGCGGGTTTCCAAAAAGTAGTGTTGAGAATTGGAGGAGTTTGAAACTATGGGGCTCTTTTATTAAACTCCAAGGGAGCTCCAGTTTTTGGAACCACTTTAAAGTAATAGGTAGTGCCGCTTGTCCATGTACTGTTTATTTTAATTTCAAGCACGTCGTCACCACCTGCTGGAACAACTTTATTTTTTGCATCGTGTTCCGCAGGGGCAAGGTTTGCCGATGACGTGCCCATGTACACCGCGTCTATTACGGCGTCTGTCGTTCCAACGTTTCTTACATATAATACTATTGTCTTATTAGTAGGCCAACTTACCGTGTCGAGGGTGAGTTGGACGCCTGCTTGATGTCCAGCGCTGCTCATGTAGGTCATTATCCATGCGTATGTTACAACTATGGCTGCTACTGCTATTACTATAAGCAGGAGGGTTGCGAGGATTGGGGATATGCCCATCCTAGATTTTAATTGGGTTTTTGTGTTCATGATTGCACCTTCCAAGCTCAGCATAGGAATTTTGATGATTGCTTATTTAACTTGTATGAACTTGTAATCAAAATTTTTAGTAAGTTTACCGCAACGTCTATTGGAGAATTATCCTTGTAGGTTTTCTTTGAGCTTTATGTTTTAGCTTGATAACTGCCATGATGATGGCTGCAAAAATGGCTAGTGCTAAAGGCGTGTATATTAGCATCGGGTTTATGGTTGTTCCAAAAGTTATTGGAACTGTCATGTCTTGGTTCACTGTGATCGTTTTCTCCTGTTTTTGGTCTTGAAGTTTTGCTATAATTGTGTATGTTCCGTCTGGAAGGGTGAAAGTGTATTCACCTTTAGGCGCTAAAACCATGTCTAAGAGTTGCCCGTTTTGGCGGATTTCTATTATTGCTCCGTTTGCTAATGCGCCGTCCTTGTAGACTTCAACTTTCACGGTGGATACTCGATGGCTTGTGTCAATGGTTATTGTTAGGGTTGTTTGACTTGTCACCGTGAGGGTTCGGGTTTGGGTGGCTGACCCCTTGGAGACTGTGAATGTGTAGGTTCCCTCCAAAAGCTGGATTATGCAGTGGCCAGTGGTATTTGTGGAACCAGCGAAAACCGTGGAGCCTTCGCTATTTGTTACTTTTACTTCAGCGTTGGCTACAGGCTTGTCGTCGCTCCATGCGACTTTTAGAACAATTTTGCATGTGGATACAGCTATGAAATCAAGCTTTATCGTGACTGTTTTGGTGCTGGAAAGGTTTATGGTTGTGGTGTTAGTGTAAATTTCATATTGTGCGTGAACAGTGTAGACGGCTTCTGAAAGCTGTGGGAAAACAGCGGAACCTCCGCTGGTATATTTTACGTTTTGCCATCCGCCGCCTCTGCTAACGGTTACTTTAGCGTTTGTTAAGGGCTTGTTGGCAGCGTCGAAAACGTTTACTGTTAAATTGTGCACTTTGCAGAGGGCGTTGTAGCTTCGTGTGAAGCTTGAAAAACTGAAGGAGCCTTGATGAACCGTTAATCCTTGCCACGAGACTTGCACTTGATAAGTCCAATAGATCATTTGACGGAAGACAGCCCTTCCCTGCTCGTCTGTGGTTTGGCTGGTGTCCCACTGTACGCCGTCCAAACTTTGCCAAGACAACTTTACCATAGCGTTTTTTAGAGGTTGATTATTGCTGTCTTTGGCGTAAACTGTTAGGGTTGCCATGTTTCGGCAAACGATTGCAATGTAGGTTTTAGGCTGGGTTAGTTGGTAACAGCCGCTTTCAAGCTCAATGCCACTTTTTGAAACAACGATGTTGGCAAAACCGTCCACGGAGTACACGTTTTCGTATACCACAATGCCAGAGGAATTTGTAAGATATGGCGGGAAAGCGGCGTCCCTATAATCATCCGGTCCATACTTTGTGGTTACTCTAACGCTTGCTTCATTGACAGGTAAGCCATCACCATCCTTCACAGCTACAACAATAGTATAATAAGCGTCCTGTGAATAAGCAGAGGTTGAAAGTGCGGGGATAAGGAGTAATATCGCTACGGCTATTATTTGGAGCTTTCTCATCTTCACACACCTAGCCAAATAATTGGGGCGTAAGATTCCAGAAACATGTAGTAATAATTATTGACTTCTGTATAGCTGCCACCGTTATACATCCACATGGCAAGAGTGTAGCTATAACTTAGACCTGCTGGAGGGGCATATTCTGGCCCTTGACAATTTACAGCCTCAAATTCTATAGAACCCTGTTTTGCGTTGTCTGGAGCAGCTTCGGTTATGGAAAATCTCGTTCTCGAAGCATCTATAATACTCCTTAGACTCTGAAGGCTTGCCTCATTAAGTATTAGACCTCTTCCAAATTGATTATTCCAATGGGCAACCCAGTACTTGGGAATCATCGGTTGGCCTTGACCGTGAGTTTCGTTTTCTTCGTGTGTTGGTGGACTATAGTCATATCCGAGCGAGTATGGAGTACCATCATATCTTAAATATCCAAAGCTTGTTGGTTCTCCTTTTCCCATAACTGATGCAAACCATAAACCGTGATCAGTAGCTGGCCTTTGTTTCCAATATATGTGGACACTTAGTTGTAGGTATTTTACGTTGGCTGTTATGAAAACGACAGCGTAGGTGTCGTAGTAGTCGCTTCTCGGACCATCTGATGGATTGTAAACATTTTGAACCTTTGTTGAGTTTAGTATGGCTATAAGGCGCACAACCGCCCTTTTATCAGAGTTTCCATACCAGTATTTTATTTGCCATTGCCCGTAAGGCCTCCACGCTGCCAGCGAACTTCCATATTTTCCGAAGGCATGAATGTTCCACGGCCCAAAGCATAGTCCATTGCTCGGGTTTATCATTACAAGGGCTGCTACACCATGATAGTCATAGGGGTATGTAGGCGATTTGGTGTGCCCAACACCTATGAATTCTACGCGGTATCTGTTTGTGTAGGCCGTGAATGTGTTTGAGTCGTATATTAGGTCGCTTGGACTTTGGTCTGGCGGCGCGTCTAAGTCGTCCAGCCAATATATAGATACCTTTTGCTTTTGTATGTCGAGTCGTGGAAACTTAACTTGGAACACTATTCGGCTTGAAGCGTTAAATCTAGCCCAGGGGTCGGCCAAGCCCCTTGGAACCTCAATTGTCTTGTTATGCCAGTTTAACTTGTCCCAAATTTCATATTGGCAGGGTGATGGAACAAACGGTCCATTAGAGCCCGTTTCGGTGACTTTAACCCTAAACTGTTTAATGGGTAACGGTGGAAATGGAGGCATTACGGCGGTGCCGCTTTGGCTTGTTACGTTAAGCTCTTTGCCATTCCAGTACCAGTAACCGCCAATACCGCACTCCAAAGTGTAGATTTCATCAGTGCTCGTGGTCCCCCTTAAGCTTGAACTCTTAGGGGTTTTCCTCTCAACTTCAAAATCTATTGAGGAGTATGTAGACAAACTAACGTAGATCCCCCTGTCATCGTGAACTGTAATTATAAGCCACTTGTAGTAGGGCTTCGGTATGGAGCTTGGATCGGCAAATTCCAACGTGTATGTGCCGTTACTCGCCACAGCCTTGTCATTAGAATAAGTCCTATTAACCAAAATCACAGTCTTCCAATCGCCGAGGTCTGGGTCAAACATTAAAACTTCAAAGTTAGCTGCTGTTAGGTCCACTACGGGCTGCCTATTCTCTTTAAGAACTGTAACGTTAATATTTCTTACAAAGTCTGGATTTCTTTCAATGTATGAGATGTCGACTTTTGCGTAAAGGCAATACAAAACACTTGTGTTATACCCATAAAAACCAAACTTTAAAGAGTCAATTTTCACTTCAGCACACACGCCGGATAAACCTTCTGGACGGTACCAGTAACATTTTATAAAGTTGTATATTGGACGGTTGTACGCCCACATTATAGCTTCAGAGAACGTGACGTTTAACCCATAGCTTGGAAAAGCCTTGTAAAGATCGGTGGCCCAGCGGATTAGCATGTCACCAACAACGCTTTTGTTGGCAACACCTTTCTCGTACATGTTCTTTGTGTAGTTAGCCAACGTAAAAACCAGCACCTCTTTTGTGCCAGCCATCACGTTGTC
>CAZZMT010000075.1:0-4955 GCA_964655395.1 uncultured Candidatus Bathyarchaeia archaeon
CCATAATCATGTCATACGCCTTTCTCTTGCTTAGAGGCGTCAACCTGAAACTGACATCTTTTATAAGGTTGACGTAAATTCCCCCAAGCCCAAACATTATGAGGGGTCCGAACTGGGGGTCCCTGTGAACTCCAACTATGACCTCCTTACCCGGAGGCACCATTTTTTGAACTTCAACTCCATACACGCGGGCTTGGGGCATAAGCGTCGCAGCATTTCTCATCATGGCGTCATAGGCGTTTTCAAGTTCGTAGTCCGACTTAATGTTCAGTGCCACGCCGCCGATGTCTGTTTTGTGCACTATATGGGGCGAAACAATTTTCAATGCTACAGGGTAGCCTATGCTGTTGGCAATTGTTATTGCTTGCCTAAGGTTTTGGGCAAACCCGCCTTCGGGAACCATTATGCCGTAAGCCTTCATAATGGCCTTTGTTTCCGGGCTTAGAAGCACCGTTCTATTCTCAATTCTAGCCCTTTCAATAATCCGCTTAACTGCCGTGAGGTCCCGTTCAAATTCTGGAATCTCCTCTTCGTGGTGCTCGCTGATAAATTCCCCATACACTGCCATGTTTCGAAGGGTTTTAACAGCCTTTTCAGGAAACTCATACACTGGTATCCTATTCTCCTTAAGAAGTTTCACTGCTTCAGCCACACCTTCACCGCCCATGAAAACCGCCAAAACAGGTTTTTCGGGGTTCTCCCTCTGGGCTTGGATTATAGCTTCAGCGGTCTTAAGGGGCTCTGTAACCGCCTGGGGGCTTAGGATAACTACGACAGCGTCAACTCCATGGTCCTTCAAAACAACCTGTAAAACTTTAAGGTAACGTTCAGCCGTCGCGTCTCCCAACACGTCAACAGGGTTTATGACCGAGGCATGCAGCGGCAGAATAGCCCGAAGAGCTTCAATAGTTTCTGTGGACAGCCATGATAGACTTAGACCGAAATTTTCACAGCTGTCTGTGGCCACTATCCCCGGGCCACCAGCGTTTGTTACAATCGTAACGTTTCTGCCGCGGGGGATAGGCTGATATGCAAAAGCCTTAGCATTATCAAACAGTTCCTCAACAGAGTTGACGCTGATGACTCCGGCTTCTTTAAATGCTGTTTCATAGGCTACGGCGCTGCCAGCCATCGAGCCGGTGTGGGATGAAACCGCTCTGATGCCAAAGTTTGTTACACCTGCCTTAAAAATCACTATGGGCTTAACCCTCGATGTTTCCTTGGCAACCTTGAGGAACCTTTCGCCCTCATTTATCCCTTCCACATAACACGCTATAACGTGGGTTCCGCTATCATCTTTTAAAGCCTCTATAAAGTCGATGACGTTGAGGTCGGCGCTATTGCCCAAGCTGACTATGACGCTGAAGCCTATGCCCTCCATGGGAGCCCAGTCAAGGATAGCTGAGCACAAGGCTCCGCTCTGGGAAAGGAAGGCGATTCTTCCGGGCAGAGCCTTAGAGGAGGCAAAGGTTGTGTTTATGGGAACAGACGTGTTTATAACACCCAAACAGTTGGGGCCAACCATTCTCATGCCATATTTCCTACATATGTCAAGGAGATCCTTCTCAAGCTTCGCTCCCTCTTGGCCCATCTCCCTGAAGCCGGCTGATATGACCACCAAGCCCTTGACACCTTTCTCTCCAGCTTGCCTTGCAACCTCCGGAACTATGGCTGCTGGAACGGCTATAACAGCTAGGTCAACGGGTTCCTCCACTTCAAGAATGGATCGGTAACACTTTAACCCGCATAATTCATCTGCCTTAGGATTTATGGGGTAGATGGAACCATTAAACCCGCTTTCTATAATATTCGTAAGTATGCGGTTTCCAACGGAGCCCTCCTGCCTAGAGGCCCCCACAACCGCCACAGATCTAGGCTCCAAAATAGCCTTAATGTCTTCCCGACTCAACCAACGGACGCCCCGTTAAGGGTCATTCCATCTAGGCTTTACTATCCATAAAAGGGTTTCTACACATAGGAATAGTCAATCGTTATTAAGGGAAGAATAACAATTCAAGTATTCTGATGGAGGAGGCTTTCCTGATGCTTGAGTTTAAAATCGTAAAAATAGAGGTTCCAGAAGGCTGCAACGTGATTCTCGGAACCACCCACTTCATAAAGACAGTGGAGGACCTTTACGAAGCCCTCGTGAACGCTGTTCCGGATATAAAGTTCGGCATAGGATTCTGCGAGGCTTCAGGTCCATGTCTTGTGAGACATGAGGGAAACAATGAAGAGCTTAGGCGACTCGCCGCAGAGAAAGCCTTTGAACTGGCATGCGGCCACAGCTTCATAATCTTCATTAAAAATGCCTACCCAATAAATGTTCTAGACAAAATTAGGCAAGTGCCGGAAGTCTGCACAATATACGCGGCTACAGCCAACCCTCTACAAGTAATTGTGGCAGAGACAGAGCAAGGTCGAGGCATAATCGGCGTCGTTGACGGCTTCAAGAGTAAAGGCATCGAGAAGGAAGAAGACATAAAAGCCAGAAGAGGGTTTCTGCGGAAAATAGGCTACAAGCTTGGCTGAAAAAGAGCGTGCAGGGCGAAGCTGCAAAAAGGGCGGTAAATCGGCTATCTGAAGGCTATCAGCTCCTGCCGCATTTCAAAGGGAGCTTTTTCCTTTATTTTTTCAGCGGCGTATTCTACGAGGTCCTTAAATTGTTTCTGTGTAAGCACGTGGCGCGCTCTAGCTAAAATTTCTAGGCAGATTTCCTTAAAAACAAGGTCGGCGCAGTTCATTTTCGCATCGTCAATTAATTCCTTGCATGCTTGAAGTATTTGAGCATTCAAGGCAGCTTCACCCTGCGTTATGTAGCTTGCTCTTAAATAATTAAAACACTTATGAATTTGGATTTCATATTACAAATTCAGATTGAAATGAAGCATATAGAGGGTGGAGCTGCCAAAATAACGTTTGTGGGAGTTGTCGAAAAAGCTTGGGAAGATGAGGCGATAGTGAGGATTTTCCCAGAATTCTGTGAGGCGCTTAAAGGCTTAGAGAACTATTCACATCTAATAGTTTTGTACTGGATTCACATGCGTGACGATGAGGAGAACAGGCGGACGCTGCTTGTTTACCCCAAGAGACATGCGGTAAACGTTTTAACCGGAGTTTTTGCGTGTAGAAGCCCATCCCGTCCAAACCCCATAGGTTTGTGCGTTGTTGAACTTTTGAAGAAGGAAAGTTGCATATTAACTGTTAAAGGACTCGACGCTTTAGAAGGCTCTCCAATAATTGACATAAAACCATATATTCCAAGGCTGGACGCGGTTCCAAACGCCCGCACACCAGAATGGGTTTAAGTTGGTGGCAACGTAATGGACATTGTGATTTTGGGATCAGCGGGTTCAGGTAAAAGCTTGTTGACGGCAAGTTTTGGCGAATATTTATGGAAAGAAGGCTACACCGTGAAGCTTGTGAATTTGGATCCAGGATGCGCCGTGCTTCCCTATAAATGTGACTATGACGTGCGAGGCATATTTACGGTTGAGGAGATCATGCGTAGAGAAGGGCTTGGACCTAACGGAGCCATGTTGAGAGCTATGGAGGAGCTCTGCAAAATTAAAATTCCGAAATTCAACGCAGACTACACCTTGATTGACACTCCCGGACAGTTGGAAGTCTTTGTCTTTCATAAATCTGGACCAAAAATTGTTGAGAGTCTCCAAGATCCCGTCGGGTTATTCATAATAGATGGAACCATAAACGTTGAAGATCTTCCAGCAGCCTACTTGTATGCTTTAGCTGTTAGATACAGACTTGAAGTCAACATGATAACAGCCATAAACAAGGCGGATTTGTTGAGTAAGGCAAAGGCAGAAAAGATTAGGGGTTATCTCTTTAATCCTTCCAAATTTAGGGGGAAACTGAAGCCGAAAGGCGTACTACAAGACCTTTACATTCCACTTTCAGAGCTCCTTCAAAAGGTGGTTCCAGCCCAACGCATTCCCCTTATCTCGGCAAAAACTGGAAAAGGGCTAGATGAGCTTTTAAACATGCTCTATGAGGTCAAATGTGTCTGCGGAGACTTAACCTAAAACAACTGCAAATAGCAAATTTTCAAGGGCAGCAGCTCATCATAACGTTTATCCCAAGGTTTTTCATTTTCAATCTAAATGCTTGTAAACGCTGAAAGGCAGGCAGTTTATTGATGAAAAAGAAGCGCCGCAAAGCTTCAGACCTCTTAGACGAGTTTGACCTCAAAATGATAATGGAAGCCCTAAAACTCGACAAGAAACGCCGCGTAGACTACGTTGTCTAACCCAAATGTTTTTGGCGCCGGGAGACACCCATGTAAACTCCTTTTTTATTGTTTAAAGTTTATAGTGATTTATTTTGACGGTGCGGTGAAAAGTTGATCATTTCGTCCTTGAATTCGTTAATGCTTTTTCAGCTTCGGCTTTTTTCATTGACTTTTATGGCTTGTTTGAGATAACATTTGCGCATAACACCTCAGCTTGGGTAAGAATCTCACGCGCTTCAAAGTCCAAGGCACCATTAACATGGATGGGTTTGCGTGATCCCAAAACTAATACTGCAGTCAACTACGTACTTTATTTCTGGAAAAGAGTCCATAAAAACCTTTACCGACAACGTGGTTTTTGTAATCCCTAATGTGGCTGGCAAGGTTAGGGGTTTAGAGCGTATAACTGACGATTTGACAGTTGCTAGAAATTTAGGAATAGCCACAGTGACGATTGGACACATACCTAACACTAACATACTACACATTTTTTTATATCATACATAACCTTCTAGGTATGGAAGGCAGTGACACTAGGGCGGAGGCAAATATCAATAATCCTTGTAGAATTCATTATATCGCTCGACATATACTTAATAGTCAACGCAGTGCTTGAAAAGTAAAAACTGAAAAGTTTTAAGATTGGAAAATTAAGCCTTTTCTTTTGATAGCATGAATTGTACTACGACAAAGAAGGCTACGTAAT
>CAZZMT010000076.1:0-63608 GCA_964655395.1 uncultured Candidatus Bathyarchaeia archaeon
AGGAACTAAAACCACCTCATCTCCGTCTTTAAGAACCGTTTCTAAACCATTTAGAACGCTTATTTCCCTACCGTTCACAATTATCAAGGCGTTGGGTCTCGGGTCTTCCAATTCAGGGTCTATAAGGGTTCTTTTTACACGAGGAAACTCTTTGACAATCAAACCTATTAACTCTTTAACAGTTATTTTCTCATTAATGTCCAACGTGATCTTGCTCTTTCCAACTATGCTGCGTAAACTTCCAACAAACCTTACAGTTATGTCTGGGCTCAAGGCGCCCCCTCTTTTATAGGATTATAACAACGGATATGTCATTTACATTTGTTCCCGTGGGACCAGTAAATATCAAGTCGTCAAGTTTTGAGAAGAAACTGTAGGAGTTGTTTTCAGCAAGGAAATCTTCCGCTTTAATCCCCGCTTTCTCCGCCCTTGCCACGGTTCTCCCGTCTGCCACAGCACCAGCAGCATCGGTTGGGCCGTCTACCCCGTCGGTGCTCAATGAGGCGACGACGCACCCTTCCAACCCTTTAATTTTTAATGCGGCAGCTAAGGCTATTTCTTGGTTCCTTCCACCCTTACCCCTGCCAACCACTGTAACGGTTGTTTCCCCTCCAGCCACTATTGCCGCAGGTTTTTGCACGGGTTTTCCGGAGACCGTGACTTCCCGTGCTATTGAAGCCAAAACTGTTCCAACGTGTCGTGCCTCCCCTTCGAGAAGCGAGGTTAAAAGCAGAGTGTTTAACCCCTCAGCTTTTAGGGCTTCACACGCCGCAATGCACGCGTCTCTACAGTTTCCAATCACCACGTTAAAAACCTTTTTGAAAACCTTGTCGTTTGCCTTCGGAGTTTCCGGGATCAGCCCTTTTTCTCCGTCAATTAAAACCTTCCTAACCGATTCGGGAGCTTTATCCCATAAACCATACCTCTTCAAAACTTTTATGGCGTCACTGAAGGTTGTTGAATCTGGAACGGTAGGTCCAGAAGCGATAAAATCAAGAGGGTCGCCAAGCACGTCTGAAAGGATGATGTTTAGAACAGTGGCTGGATAAGCCTTTTTCGCCAACCAGCCGCCCTTAAACCCTGAAATATGCTTTCTCACGGTGTTTATCTCATTTATTGACGCGCCGCACTTGAGCAAGTCTTCGGTGATTTTTCTTTTGTCCGCCAGTGTTATGCCGTTCCTTGGCATTGGCATAAGGCTGGAGCCGCCGCCAGATATCAAACATATTATTAGGTCGTTTTCCGTTGCTTTTTCCGCTATTTCGAGCATGCGTTTGACTCCTTCAACTCCCGAATCATCTGGTATGGGGTGGCTTGCTTCATGAAGTTTCACAATTTTTGTTTTGTGCCCACTTCCTTTTGGCACGTTAACAAGGCCTTCTGTTATTTTATCGCCTAAGAGTGTTTCCAAGGCTTCAGCCATTGAACCGCTGGCTTTTCCCCCTCCAATAACATACACGTTTTTGAATCTGCTGAGGTCGAAACTATAGCCGTTAAATTTCAAAATAGACTCCTTCAGCACCAGCTTTGACGACATTAACCTTTTAGGATCCGTCGCCTCAACGGCAAAGGCAAGGCTTCTTAGGGCGAGTTCTCTCGCTTTTCTGTCTACCTGAGTTTGACCGTTTTGGACGAGCTTCTTCAAGTTCTTGATAACGGCAGTCATGTTTTTCCCATCATGATTTTACATATTTGCGCTCATCGAGAAAAATGTTGCATAGTAAATGTAATAAGCACAGCCCGATAAATCCGTTTGCAATGGTTATTTGGTGAATCATATGGCAAAGCCAAAGGTTTACGTAACCCGCGAGCTTCTTGAAAGGGGAATGAAAATAATTAGGGAACGCTTCGACGTGGAAGTTTGGCCAGAATATGGACCGCCTCCAAAAGAAGAGATAATACGAAAAGTGAGAGATGTCGACGCGCTAGTTACGCTTTTGTCTGACAAAATTGACGCTGAAGTTTTTGAAGCAGCTCCGAAGCTTAAGATAGTTGCCCAAATGGCTGTTGGCTACGACAATATAGATGTGGCTGAAGCCACAAAAAGAGGCATATACGTAACCAACACGCCCGGCGTTTTAACTGAAACAACTGCAGACTTTGCCTGGGCTTTGCTGTTAGCTGTTGCAAGACGTGTGGTTGAGGCGGATAAGTATGTGCGAACTGGTCAATGGAAGGTGAGCTGGCACCCCAGCATGTTGTTGGGTAGGGATGTTTACGGCGCCACTTTGGGCATTATAGGCGCTGGCAGAATTGGAAGGGCGGTCGCTAGAAGAGCCAAAGGCTTCAACATGAAAATAATCTACTATGATGTTGTGCCAATGCCTCCTGAGGACGAGAAAGAACTTGGCGCCAGATTGGTTGATTTGGATACGCTTTTCAGAGAAGCCGACTTCGTTAGTATACATGTCCCGTTAACAAAAGAAACCTACCATCTTGTTAACGAGGATAAGCTCAAACTGATGAAGAAGACAGCCTACCTAATCAACAATTCAAGGGGACCGGTGGTTGATGAAAAAGCCCTTTATAAGGCGCTGAAAGAGGGTTGGATTGCGGGCGCCGCCCTAGATGTTTTTGAGCAGGAACCAACCCCCATGGATAATCCGCTGCTCAAGCTTGACAACGTTGTAGTTGCCCCGCACATATCAAGCGCAAGCTATGAAACCCGCTCGAGAATGGCTGAAATGGTGGCTGAAAACCTTGTCGCCTTCTTTGAGGGAAGGCAGCCACCAAACCTTGTCAACCCCGAAGTTCTCAAGATACGCCCCTTGTCAAAGCTCCCTTAGCGCCGTCTATTTAAACCTAAAAGTGTAACGGTTAAATATCTCAACGTTGTTCAACAATTGTAAAACGGTGGTTCCATGGCCTCTGTATTCGCAGACAGAATGGCTCTGCTTGGAACTGAAACCGCTTTTGAAGTGCTTGCCAAGGCGAAAGCCCTTGAAAAACAAGGGAAAAACATCATACATCTAGAAATAGGTGAGCCGGACTTTGACACGCCCCAAAACATAAAGGAGGCAGCTGTCAAAGCCCTTTATTCTGGATATACCCATTATGTGCCAGCTGCAGGCATACCGGAACTCCGCGAGGCCATAGCCGAGTACGTTTCCAAAACTAGGAGTATTCCAGTCGACCCAGAGGAAGTTGTCGTTACACCAGGCGCAAAGCCAATAATGTTTTTTGCGATACTAGCATGCGTAAACCCTGGCGAGGAGGTTTTGTACCCGAACCCAGGCTTTCCAATATATGAGTCAATGATAAATTTTGTCGGAGCCAAGCCTGTGCCCATACCGCTTAAGGAGGAAGACGACTTTAGCATCGACCATGAGTATGTTAAAGAGAAGATATCCAAGAAGACTAAGATGATTATCCTCAACTCGCCGGAGAACCCTACAGGCGGCGTTTTAACAAAAGAAGACTTGAAAGTTATAGCCGACTGCATAGCCCATAGAAACGACGTGATTGTTCTCTCAGACGAAGTTTACAGCCGCATTATATATGAAGGAACACATGAAAGCATTGCTTCGCTTCCCGGAATGAAGGAAAAAACTATAATTCTTGACGGTTTTTCGAAAACCTACGCCATGACGGGTTGGAGACTCGGCTACGGCGTGATGCGTAAAAACCTAGCCGAAAAAATCACCCAATTGATGATTAACTCTAATTCATGCACTTGCGCTTTTGTTCAAGTTGCTGGCATAGAAGCCCTAAAAGGTCCACAAGATTTTGTGGATAGAATGGTTGCAGAATTCAGAAAACGCAGAGAAATAATCGTTGAGGGGCTAAACAGAATTAAGGGCATAACATGCAAGAAGCCTAAAGGCTCATTCTACGTTTTCCCCAACATAACTGGCACGGGCATGCGTTCAAGCGAACTTTCAGACTACCTCCTCAATGAGGTCGGTGTGGCTGTACTATCTGGCACGGCTTTCGGAGAATATGGCGAGGGATACTTGCGTATGTCTTTTGCAAATTCTGCTGAAAACATCAAGGAAGCCTTAAAAAGGATAGAGACTGCTCTTGAAAAACTTTAGCCTTCCACCCTTTCCCCCATAATGGTTTCAACAATTTCCGATGCTGTCTGGACCAAGATATCCGCCTTTTTAATAGCCTTTTCCTCATCCATCTCTTCCATCTGTGCTAGTTGCTGCATGATTTCTTCAATTTCCGCTAAACACTTCAGAATCGGGTCGTTTCCTGTTTGGGCTTTTTCCATGGCCTCTCTTACAACGCTTTCAATAAAAGCTGGCTCGCCAAGGCTGTAGTATATGGCGTTTCTCGCCTTCCTAATAGCCTCCAAAACCAGACTTGGAGCCATATAAGGCATTTTTCTTGCAGCTTCCAACTCTGCTTTTGCCTCCCGCAGATAGCGTAAAGCCCACCCGCGTCTATAATGATCCATCATTGCCAGCTTCACTTCCAGCCTTTTAAAATGTAGAGGCGTCTAATAAGCTACTCGCTTTCCTTCTCACCTTCGCTAGTTGAGGATGTGTTTTCAAAGCCACTATAAAAATGTGTTATATAACCTGCAATCTGGTTCCGCACCCTTGTGGTGGCTTCTGGCACAAGCATGGCAACCACACGTTTGTTTTCTTCAAAATTTCCTGAAAACCTGTTGGGAAAACGTCTGACAAGTTCTCTGGCTAGGCGCTTAATTTGTTCTGTTCGCACTTTCCCCAATCATTTTCCTCCACGTTTGATCTGGCATTTACGTAGTTGCCACATCTATTGGTGAGTGAGTCATTTTCATAGCATAACCCTAATTTAACTTTACGCGTTTGCATCCTCTAAATTCAACTTCAACCCGAAAAATTCCTCAAAATTTTTCAATATTTGCTCTGCAACCTCAACTACACTTTTCTTTTTCACTTCGGCTATTGCATTAACGACTGTTGGTAGAAAGGCTGGGCTGGTTAACTTGCCATTAAATGGGCTTTTGAAATAACGTACTGGCCCGTCGGTTTCTGTCAAAAGGTTTTCCAAGGGAACCCGCTTTATAACTTCCCGAATGCCTTCAGAGTAAGCTGCCGGCGGCCCCTCGCTTATATAATACCCATTATTTATGGCTTTGGGCAGTATGCTGATTGGGTTGCTGAACCAGTGGAGCAGAACCTTTTTCAATTGGTAGGATGGCAGCATATCCACAATTTTTGCAGTTGTTCCGCGAGAATGAATTATAACGGGCAGCCTCATCTTTTCAGCTAGCTTGAGCATTTCGTCGAACACTCTTAACTGTTTATCCCAAATCTTCTCATACTTGTAATCTAGGCCAACTTCTCCTATGGCCACAACAGCCTTGTTCTGCTTTTGTTCAAGAATGAACTCGCAAGTTTGCCGCAACTCGTCCTCTGTCAAATCGTTCACAGTCCAAGGATGAATACCTAAAGCAGCATAAACTCCGCTGTGCTGCGTGGCTAGTTCTAGGCTTTTAACGCTAGTTTTAAGATCCATAGAATTAGAGACTAATGCGACAACGTTTGATTTTTTCGCCTCCAAAATGATGTCTTCAATTTTTCCCGCGTATTCCTCGTCGGACAAGTGGATGTGAGCGTCAACATATCTTAGAGGTTTCATTATCTTCACTTTGAGCATAAACTACAAGCCTAGAAGTTTTTATAATTTCCTCTGTCAAATAAAGAAGACCAACTTTTGGAGTTTGTTTTTGGAAGATAAAGTGCAATAAACGTTAAATACTGCCTTAAATACAAAAAGAGGCAATGGAGGAGCCTCTATGGCAGATTTAGAGTTGGCCATTGCTCCTATGCATAGAATTTGCAAGAAAGCCGGAGCGGAAAGAGTGAGCGAGGCAGCCGCCAGAGAGCTTGCCAAGGCTTTGGAGGAGATTGGAATTAAAATAGCCAAGGAAGCCTTGGATTTTGCCATGCACACCGGACGAAAAACGATAAAGGCTGAAGACATCGAAATCGCTGCCCGAAAAGTTATGGGCAGGTGAATTCTTAAACCCCTCCCCTCTTTTTCACGTTCACGACATTTTCTGAACATTAATGGCCTCGTAATAGATATAAGACACGTGGCAGAAATGTTTGCGTGAATCTGAATGGGTGTGCCCTATGGGTGGGAAAAAGAAGCTATCTTTGAAACAGATGGAACGCATGCAAATGCGGAAGAGCGAAGAGGAGAAAAGGAAGAAAGAAAAGGAAAAGGCAGCAGCAGTGAAGGAGAAGAAACCAGCGGGAATATTAGTTCCCGACGTTAAAGGCGGTAAAATGCTGGAGGAGTTAAGGAGAATGCGTGTTCTAACACCTTATGCTGTGGCGTCCAAGTTCAATATTAGGATTAGCGCTGCAAAAGATCTGCTTGAACACCTTGAAAGCGAAGGCCTAGTTCAATTGGTCTCCGGAAACCACAACATCAAGATATATAGGGCTGTAGACTAGTCAAGTCTTTGGAAAGCTTTCTGTTTGAGGAGAACTTTGTTGCCCTACCCCGAAAAGATTCAAACAGAAGAGGATATTGAAAAAATAAGGGAGCTCATTAGTAAAGGTTTCAAACATCGTTTGAGGATTAAGGGAAGCCCCGAGTTCAAGCAGAAAGTGAGGCAAGTTCTTAAACTTGTTGAAACAGCGGGCTACTATGATTTTCTTCGGACATATATTCGGGAAATATCCGAAATTGATGGTTTCACGCAGCTTCGTGAGGCCGAAGCAACCATTTGGGCGAATAAGTATGCTGTGGCAAACCCTGTTGATGCCGCTAGCCTATTTGTGCAAAAGGCGAATCACATGAAAGAGTATCTTGAAGGTAAAATACACTATGGCGGTGAAGCTGAAAGGCGGTCTGTGCAAAAACGTATAGAGTTTCTTGAAACTTTGAAGGTTAAAAGCAGAAAACGTGAAGTTAAGGAAGAATGCGAAAGGCTTCTGAAAAGCTGGGCTGAAAGCGTTTACCTATAACTTTTCCACTCTAATTACTGTGCCACTTTTCACCTTGCTGAATGTGTCAAGGTTTTTCGTTATTTTTCCAAGAACGTTCACTGGACTGTAAGGTTGAGATTTTCCATAAAAAATGCATAGGGCGCTTCCAATAGGCCAGTAGGCTATCGTGCCCTTTTCAACAACGTTTTTTGCTTTCTCCTCCCCCATTTTCACTGGTATCTCGAAGTAAACCTCCTCCTTCCATAGGGCGGCCCTCCCTTCAAAGGGAAGTTTCCGAACAATCATTTCAACGGTTCTTGGAGCTAGATGGCGAATTAGCTCACCTTCGGCTTCACCTAAACCCTCGATTATAAACCTTATCTTTATCCTCGAAATTTCTTCTCCTTCACTTTCCATGCTTATGCACCTTGCTAAGAAAGTTGTCTAAGATTTGTTCCAGCGATATTGGTCCAAGAACTTTTAATTCATATTTTACTCTTACTGTTGGCTTGTTTATTTTCATAAGTTTCCTTAAGTCAACGGGCGTCCCAATAACGACTACGTCGCATGGTGTGCGGGAAACTGTTTCATTCAACTCTGCAATTTGCTTTTCACCATAGCCTAACGCTGGAAGCACAAACCCCAAATGCGGATATTTTTCGTAAGCTTCTTTTATGGAGCCGACAGCGTAGGGTCTCGGGTCTACTAGTTCGCTTGCACCAAGCCGCTTGGCCAATATTGTTGCAGCGCCATAGGGCATGCTTCCATGGGTCAGTGTTGGTCCGTCCTCAACGACTAAAACGCGCTTGCCTCTGATAAGCTCTGGGTTGTCCGCTGTTATGGGTGATGCGGCTTCCAAAATTATGGCGTTTGGGTTCGCTTTTTTAATGTTTTCCTTAACGCGGTTAACGTTTTCCATAGGGGCTGTGTCAACCTTGTTTATTATCACCACGTTTGACATTCGCAGATTTGTTTCTCCAGGGTGGTAAGTTAGTTCATGTCCAGCTCTGTGGGGGTCGGCGACAACTATGTGCAAGTCTGGTTTGTAGAAGGGTATGTCGTTGTTTCCTCCATCCCAAACAATTACATCTGCCTCTTTCTCCGCCGACCTTAAAATTTTCTCGTAGTCCACTCCGGCGTAAACGATTACTCCATTATCTAGGTGGGGTTCGTACTCCTCCCTTTCCTCGATTGTGCAATCATATTTGTCAAGGTCTTCGTATGTGGCGAAGCGTTGACAGACTTGCTTCCGTAGATCCCCATAGGGCATCGGGTGCCTAACCACAACCACATTTAAGCCTTTATTTTTTAGGATTTTTGCGATTTGCCGCGAGGTTTGGCTTTTCCCACTGCCAGTTCTAACGGCTCCCACGGATATCACTGGAACGTTGGCTTTCAACATTGTTGTTTTTGGCCCCATCAGTCTAAAGTCTGCTCCACTGGCTAATACCTTAGATGCCTTATGCATAACATATTCGTGGGAGACATCACTATAAGCGAAAACAACTTCGTCAACATCGTATTCCTTTATCAGCTTCTCCAAATCCTCCTCCGGATAAATGGGTATACCTTTTGGATAGTTCCTACCCGCAAGCTCGGGAGGGTAAACCCTACCCTCTATGCCTGGGATTTGTGTGGCTGTAAACGCGACAACCTCGTAGGCGCCGTTGTCTCTGAAATAAACGTTGAAGTTGTGAAAATCTCTGCCGGCGGCACCCATTATGATAACACGTTTTCTTCCACTTGTGGAGAATGAGGGGTCATCTTTAAGCATAACATAAACCTCCATTGAGACTAAGCTGCAATTAAGCTGGAAATTTTAAATGTCTCAGTCTCTATAAACCATTTAGGGTTTTTAAACACCATTATAGCATAAAAATGTTTTTATCCGTGATACAATATTGAGCGGTTGATGCTGTTATGCCAATAACATGTGGAAGATGTCATTCGGCTAATGCTGAAGTGCAAATTCCATATGCCCGTCTAAGTTTATGCCCCGCGTGCTTTGTTGAATTTTATGTTGCAAGAGTCAAGAAAACGGTAGAAGAGTTCAAAATGTTCCCTGAAAATGCCTCTGTTGGCGTGGCGGTTTCAGGCGGAAAGGACAGTGCTGCGCTTCTTCACGCTTTGCGAAAGGCTTATCCAGAGGTAAGGTTCGCGGCATTGCACATAAATCTGGGGATTCCAGAATACTCCGAACACTGTCAATTCAAGGTTGAAAAGTTAGTTGATATGTTGGACGTTGAGCTGTATGTTTTTAACCTTCAGAAAGAGTTCGGTGTGAAAATAGAAGATTTCAGGAAAACACCTTTCAGGGGGAAGCTTTGCTCTGTCTGCGGGACCATAAAGAGGCGGATTTTTGAAGAAATGGCGGTGAAAGCCAAAGTTCAAGTTTTAGCGACTGGACATAATTTGGAGGATGTTGCTGGCATAATGTTTAACAACTTTTTGTATGGACGTTGGGAACAGTTTATCAGACTTAAACCAGTTTTGCCACCGCTAGCGGAAGGCATGGCTTCGAAAGTTAAGCCACTTATTCGCAGTCCAGAAAATGAAAACCTTCTATACTGCTTGTATGAGGATGTTCCATTCAGAGAAATTGACTGTCCATTCTCCAAGAGAACTGGTGTACGGAAAAGAAGGGAAATCTTGGAAACTATGGCAAAGTATAACCCATACTTTAAACATCAACTTTTAAACAGATTCTTAGAGCTTATACCGCTGCTGGAAAATGTTAAACCCAAGTCTACCCTTGGCAAATGCAAAATCTGCGGCTTCCCATCGTCAAGTGAAACATGTGCCTTCTGCAAGCGCATAAGCCTCTTAAAAGAACCGGTAAAGCTTAAGACCTAAAACAGGAAAGTGTCGTTTAATGAACGGAATTTCGGAACCTTTGCATCTCTATCTCGCTAAAAATCTTAGGGGGATAATATACTCTTCAAGGGACATTGTTCCCAAAACTGAGTTTGACTGGCTTAAACGAAAATTCAGATATCGAGAACTCGGAGTTTCAGAAAATCTAAAGATTGAGTTTAAATGGAAAAAGCTTTTAACCTTACCGAAAATGGTGGATGATCCCGTTTTGGATTCGCTTCTGCAAGCTTCTCGTTTCGTGTGCCCATTGATAGTTTTGAAGGAACAAAGCCTCAAAGATTTTAGAAACGCCGTAATCATCCAGTTTAAAACGTCAGAAAAGCTTAACGACAAGGACTTAAAATTCAACATCAGACTGGTAAATTATTCCATAACAGACTTTTATCTGAAGTCCATTGAACTAGCGGCAAAACATGACTTAGAGGGCAGGAAAAAGCTTGCTGAAAAAGATTTAAAACGCTTTTGGAGAGTTAAAGAGGATGCAAACGGAAAAACCTTGATTGCGTACATTGACCCCCTAATATTTAAGGGAGACATTCAAAATCCATTGTACATGAGTTTAATCCCATGCCTTGTTCTTGATTTCGCATGATTGAAATTATAGTGTCTGCTCAGAATCCGACCATAGAATGTTTTCAATCAATATCCCGGATTCGCACAATTTAAAGTCGTGTTTTTCCTCTAACATCGTTGCTGGATTGGTGAATAATCCTTGGGCGAACAATACTACTGCATAATTGAGGTGCGGGTTCCAAGCGGGTCGAAGGGATGGCAAGACACTGTTAATGATAGGATGAAGCAGATTTTGGAAAAACTTAAATCAAGCGTTGAAGAGCTTGGCGGCAAAGTTTACATTCGATATTAGTTTGCCAGAAGTTCTCTTGCGGTCTCCTTGTAGATTTCAAAGTCGCGTTGACTGAAAAGGACAAGCACAACCTTTTCGAGTTTATCCTCCTTTTCAAGAAATTCCTTTACTGTTGTTAATGCTACCCTACAAGCTTTTTCTATAGGATAACCGTAAGCCCCTGTGCTGATTGATGGAAATGCTATGGTTTTCAGCCCCTTCGAGACCGCCAACCTTAAAGAGTTTCGGTATGCCTCAGCCAAAAGCTCCGGTTCGCCATGGTTTCCACCACGCCAAATAGGTCCGACGGTGTGAATAACATATTTAGCCTTCAAATTGCCTCCGGTGGTGATTACTGCTCTTCCAGTTGGAAGCCCGTTTGGATATTCCGTCGCCCTTATCCGTTTACATTCTTCAAGAATTTTGGGTCCGCCTTTACGATGGATTGCTCCGTCTACACCTCCCCCTCCCATCAGGGATGGGTTCGCCGCGTTTACAATGGCATCAGTGTCCATTTCAGTTATATCGCCTTGCACAATGCAGATTTTAGCTTTGCCAATTTGGTACTCACAAATGTTTCCACTCATGTTTCTACACCATTTTTATGCTTGTGAATTTTCCCTTTAAAGGTTTAAGCTCGTCAATGAACACTGTAGGCTTAAAATTGGGCTTACCAAAGCAAGGCAGAGACAATAAACCATAAGCCAAAAGCTGTTAGGATGATGAAACAGAACATAAACACGACGTTGAATACTTTTTGCGTCCAGAAACGTCGCGACTTAAAAACAGTCACGGACACAAATGTGTCCCAAGCTAAATCACAAGACCAGTGAACAATTGTAAACAAGATAAGCCCTAAATAGCCAAATAAAGAGGCGTTAAGGATGAGAGCTGCCCCCACCGTTGCCCACCAGAGAAAGAAGTATGGGTTCGCGGCCGTTGCAACAAAACCAGCAACAAAAGATGTATGCCCAGCATGTCGGGGTTCTACATTGCTTTCTTTGCGTTTCCTAAGCATTCCAAAACCCATGTATATTAGGATGGCGCCTCCAAGAAAACCGACAATTTTTTGGATAAGAATGGAACCAAAAAGCTCTGAAAGCCCGAAAGACAAGAGAAATATTAATGGGATTTCTACTGCACCATGACCGATGGCTATTAAAGCTCCAGCTTTTTTGTCTTTATACCCTTTTTCAATGGTTACTGCAAAAAGGGGACCCGGCGCCATAACCCCAGATAGGGAAATTACGACGACGGAGGCCAGAAACCATGGTAAATCGTTTATGAGCTCTTGGGCTGCTGCAAATACTTCAAACATATGCTTCACGTTTTAATACCAAGGTTTGCGGCTTTATGGCGTATAGCCGTTTTGAAGACTCGATTATCATTTTTCGTGGATTTTCATAAATCTCTTTTGTATTTCTGCAACCTCGCTGCTGTTTCTTGCCTTAGCGTACTCTTCAAGTTTCTCTTTGTTTAGTTCTATGAACGTGTGTCCCCACTTGAATATGGAAAGCAGTCTATACGCTTCTTCTTTGAATCCGGCTATGTAAAGGGCTGCAGCTAACGCTTCAACAGTGCTAAGCTTTGTTGGATATGCAAAGTTGACTGGGTTCCCAGCCAAAAGGTATGGCAGGCATCTCGATGCGCCTCTAACATTTTTCATCAACGGTTTTTCAGCGTGTTCCCAGCTGAAGTCTAAAGCCGCCAACCCATACTTTTCTATGCGCTCTCTGTCGGCAGGTGAAAAGGCAATTTTCGAAAAGGGGTTTAAGATTATGGCGCCTTTCGGCAGCAGTTTGATTTGGCGCACAATCCGGACAAGCCCATGGCGTTTAAGCTTTAGGGCTGTGCACTTTTTGGGGTCGCACTGCCCAGCGTGATAAACAACTATCTTAAGTGGTTTTTGCTCCACCAGCCTTTTGCACCTTCAAATGGCTCATGGGATCATCTAAAACTTTCGGAATCCAATGTAGAAGGTCGGATGCCGTCATGTGATACCCCTTCTCTGCAAAGGCGAAGTCTCCGGCAGCACCATTAGCAAAGGCTCCGGCAACGGCTGCCTCAAAGGGATTGGCGCCTTGCGCCAAAAAAGCGCCCACAATACCGGAAAGCACGTCTCCAGTTCCGCCAACTGTCATTCCAGGGTTCCCTGTAAAGTTGAGCTTAAACCTTTTTTCGTCGGCAATAATGTCGACTGGACCCTTAAGAAGTATTACAGCACCCAGTTCAGCGGCTGTTTTCTGGGCTTCTAAGGCCTTTTCTTTGAGGTTTTCGGGCAGCCTTTTTCCGGCCAGTATAGCGTATTCTCCAGCGTGGGGTGTTAAAACCACTGATATGTTTAGCTTTCTTTTGAATTCAGCGAAAGCCTTCAAGCCGTCAGCATCAAGCAAAAGCGGCTTCTTAGCTTCCTCCACAGCTTCGATCAAAGCTTTAACAGCCTCTTTAGTTTCCATGTGGAGTCCCAGCCCGGGACCTATGACAACAGCATCAGACTTTTCAATGTAAGTTTTTAAAGCTGGAACATTGCCAATGTTCAAGTGTTCTCCGTCAAGCTTTATGGTGATTAAGTCTGGCGACATGGCTGAAATTGCATAGGCTGTTTTCTGCGGCGCAGCGACGTAAGCCAGATCAACACCGGTTCTTAGGGCTGCGAGGGCTACGAGGGCTGGAGCACCGGAAAAGGTTTCGCTACCCCCAATCACCAAGAGCCTTCCATAGTCCCCTTTATGGGATTCTGGGACACGAGTCTTCACCACAAGTTTAACGTCTCCCGGCCCCGCATAGTTTTCAAGTTCCGGCGGCAGCCCAATGTCTTTAACCTTTAACTCGCCAGCGTATTCTTTTGCAGTCTCCAATCCCTCTTTGGTTTTGTAAAAAGTTATCGTCAAGTTGGCTTTCACAGCAGTTCCCAAAACTTCACCTGTGTCTGAGTCTATACCCGTTGGCACGTCCACGGCTACTTTAAAGGCGTTTAGCGAGTTAATCTTTTCAACAAGCTGTTTTATTGGCGGTTTAAGCTTGCCCTTTGTTCCGGTTCCAAGAAGAGCGTCTATGATTACGTCTGCCTCTACGTCTGGTATAAGCGAGCTATCATAAACCTCATAGATTGTTACGCTGTCTCTTAGAAACTGTAATACCCTCCAGTTTTCTAGGGTTGCCTTGTGGGAGATTTCGCTTGCTTTTCCCGCAATTATTACAGTTACCTTAAAACCCATGGTTGCCAAGTGTCTGGCAGCAACAAAGCCGTCTCCACCGTTGCCGCCCAAACCGCAGAAAACCGCAACCTTTTTGTCCGGCGTAAACCTTGAGGCTATCTCCTGCGCTATGCTCCTCCCAGCGTTTTCCATGAGTTGAAGCTGAGAAATCCCAAAATATTCGGCGTTCAACTCCAGAGCCCGCATTTCACGGCTAGTAATGGCGATTTTAGTTACGCTTTCATTCAACATGCCTTAAACCTAACAGCTAATATTGCACCTCTGCATAAGAATATTTTCACGTTTTTCTCGCTTATCCAAAGAATAACACAAAATATTTAATGGATCTAAGCACACACAATATTGTGAGGAGGTTTAAATGCCAAAAGCTTTCGTGTTAATCAACACGGAGATAGGCTCAGAGTCCGACGTCTTAAAAGATCTGAGAAAGATCGAAGGCGTTGAAGAAGCCTACGCCGTTTACGGAGTATACGACATAATCTGCAAAGTTGGCGCCGAAACAATGGACAAGCTTAAAGAAATTGTTACTTGGCGAATAAGGAGACTTGACAAGGTTAGGTCGACCCTTACAATGATAATAATTGAGGAATCAGCGAAATAGCCAACACTCCCATTTTTATCTCCAGAACCAGCAGTTTTCCCTTAGAACAGCGCATTTTTATCCCTTAAGAAAGTTAATGTTCCTAGGCTGTGGCAAATGGCTTTAAAGTACATGCACATAGGCTTTGATGACACTGATTCTCCGCGAGGGGGGTGCACAACCTATATTGCGGCTCTTTTAGTGGAAAAACTGGAAAAGCTTGGAGCCAAATTCACGGACTACCCTAACCTTGTTAGGCTAAACCCAAATGTTCCATGGAAAACCCGGGGAAACGGAGCACTGTGCCTAAGAATAAAATGTGACGAAAACATTATGGATGAAATCAAAGAGACAGTCATAGAGACTGTGGAAGAAAATTCTGATTTAATATATGAAGGCACAGACCCTGGCATTGTCTTCCTTTCCAGAGCCAAGGTGCCAAAAGAAATCCGAGCATTCGCCAAGAACGCCATCACCGGAATTGTTAGTATGAAAACTGCCCTTAAACTTTTGAAACGGTTTAAAGCTGAAGCTTTAGGCTTCAAAAGCGGACGCGGCATTATAGGCGGTTTGGCAGCTGTTGGCGAAACACTGAAAGGCGACCACACCTTTGAAATAATCGCCTACCGCATTCCGGAAAACTGGGGTACCAAAAGAAAAGTGGATGAAAAATCAATAATCGAAATGGATCGGGCCACGGCGCCCTACACTTTTAACAATGTTGACCCAGAAACAGGGAGAATCCTAATAACGCCACGGGGTCCAGACCCAATTCTTTTCGGTGTAAGAGGCGAAACTCCTGAAATCGTTAAGAAAGCATTTGAAATGGTTAAGCCCCTTGAACCCGTGGAGCGTTGGGTTATTTTTCGCACAAACCATGGTACGGATGCCCACCTGAAAAAGGTTGAGCAGCTAAGCCAGATAAAGCCTTACCATCCCGTGATCGCTAGAGGTATTGTGGCTGTAAATCCAAGAATAGTTCCAAGGAGACATGTTATTTTTGCAATCGAGGATGGTAGCGCCCGTGTTGACTGTGCAGCTTATGCACCCACCGGCATTTTGAGAAAGGCGGCGAGTAAACTGGTCGTCGGCGATTGTGTAGAAGTTTATGGTGGGGTTCGCCCTCCCTCTCAAAACCATCCAATAACTATTAATCTTGAAAAACTGCGTGTATTGAGGCTTGCGCCCAAACTAGTCTACCGTAACCCTCTTTGTCCGCAGTGTAAAAAGCGTTTAAAGTCTATGGGTAGAAATAAAGGCTTTCGGTGCGAAAAATGTGGCATGCGTTTTCCAGACCTCGTCAAAATCGCTGTTCGCGTTAAACGTAATTTAGAGAAGGGATTGTATATTACTTCGCCTCGGTCACAGAGGCATCTCACGAAACCTCTTGGGCGTTATGGAATGGAGAAACGAAGGGTCTCGGAAGTTAAGCTAATTGAAGGGTGGCATTTTCCCTAAATACATCATGTTTTTCATCTTCTTTCACCCTGAATGTTTCGCATAAAAGTCTGTAAAGCTCGTCGCCACCTTCAACCTTGCAGAACAAGTCCTTTTCAGCCTTGAGTATTCGTCCAACAGCTTGATAGGTTTGCCTCCACTCCAGCTCTTTCCACATCATTTTATAATGTTTTAGCTCAATCCACGCCCTAAAAATTAAGACAATAAACATGCCTATGGTTAAGGCAAGGTTTAGCAAGTAAATCTCAATTATGTCCAGCTTCTTCACCCCCGCATTTCGTTACGCCAATAAATTTGTGGGCTAAAGGCCAATAAATTTTAAAGACTGCCGAGTTGCTTGATATTCGGAGAACTCGGCAAATGAGTGACATTTTGCCACCAATAGTCTATGAGCTTGGTTTAGGTAGTATCGTTGGTTTCATAATAGGGTTCGCCATTAAAAAATTAAGTAAACTTCTACTTTTCCTGCTAGGCCTGTTTGTGGCTTTCCTTGTATATCTACATATTAAAGGCGTTTTAAGCTTAAACTACGAAGCACTTTTCAATTTTATAAGCGAACTTTTAGGAACCATTGGAAGCGCTTTTTCTTGGCTTATCCACACCATAGCTTTGCTGCCTTTCGCTGCAAGCTTTGTGGTAGGCTTTCTTATAGGACTTAAGCTTGGATAGTAGAAATGGTTTAAATGTTGGAAACTCATCTATCATTGAAGCAACGCCATAACCATAATGCGGTCATCGTTTAGGAGTGTTAAAAGCGTTGGAAAAGTTTCCAGCCGAGGAATATGCGCTTCCATTTTTTAAGGAACATGGCTACGTTAGAAAACTATGTCCAAGATGTAAAACATTCTTTTGGACGTTAAATCCTGAACAAGAAACATGTGGCGAAGCTAGGGCTGAGGGGTGTGCAACCTATACTTTCATTGGCAACCCTCCGACAAAGAGAAGCTTTACTTTGCGTGAAATGCGAGAGGCTTTTCTATCTTTTTTCGAGAAGCATGGTCATACGCGTATTAAGCCATACCCAGTTGTCGCAAGATGGAGAGACGACATTTACCTGACGCATGCCAGCATAATAGACTTTCAACCATATGTAACCGAGGGAATCGCACCGCCTCCGGCAAACCCCTTGGTCATTGTTCAGCCATGTATACGCTTGGTTGACATAACAAATACTGGTCCAACTTTTGGCAAATATTTGACCATTTTTGAAATGGGCGGACACCACGCGTTCAACTATCCGGACAAAGAAGTTTACTGGAAAGACCAGACGGTTAGGTACCATCACATTTTCGCCACAGAGGAGCTTGGCATAAAACCGGAGGAGATAACCTACAAAGAGGAGGTATGGTCTGGCGGCGGAAATGCTGGACCATGCCTTGAATGTGTAATTAGGGGCTTAGAGGCTGCAACGCTTGTTTTCATGCAGTACAAGGTTGTCGGCAATCAATTCATCAAACTGCCGATAAGAACAGTTGACACGGGTTATGGTATAGAACGTTACGCTTGGCTTTCACAAGGAGCTCCAAGCGCCTTCCACACGATTTACGGCGAGGTTCTGGATAGAATCTTTGAAATGGCTGGAATAACAAACTTGGACACAAATTTGCTGGCAAAGGTTGCAAAGACTTCAGCTCTTGTGAGTTTGGAAAAGGCTGCCAGTTTAATGGAGGCTAGGAGGAAAATAGCCAAAATCTTAGACGTTGAGGCTGAAATGCTTGATAAAATTTTGTCGCCCATAGAAAACGCTTTTGCCGTCGCAGACCACACAAAATGTTTGAGCTTCATTCTCGCCGAGGGGGTTGTTCCATCAAACATTCAAGAGGGGTATTTGGCCAGGCTTTTGTTTAGGAGAATTTATCGGTTATTGAGGCTGTTGGGCATTACGGATAGGCTCTACGACATTTTTGACATGCAAATCCGTTACTGGTCCCAGGACTATCCCCACCTCAAAGAGATGCGGGACGAAATAATGGAAATGCTCCATGTAGAGGAGGAGAAATTTAAGGAAACCATTTCTAGAGGAGGCAGCCTTGTAAAACGCATAACCGAGGAGTTGAAGTCTAGAGGCTTTAAAAAGATCCCAGTTGAAACCCTAACAGAACTTTATGACTCGCATGGTCTCCCACCGGAAATTGTCAAGGAAATGGTGGAAGCTGAGGGCTTGGCTGTTGAGGTTCCGGAAAACTTCTACAGTCTAGTTGCCGAAAGACACATGCAAACACGGAAAGCCACAGAGGAGGTTGAGCATGAAAAATGGATTGAAGACGAGGTGGCCGGTCTGCCAGCAACGGAGGAACTCTACTACAAGGACCAGTATATGACAAGCTTCGAGGCGAAAGTTCTCAAAACCTTCAAGGACAAATATGTAGTTCTTGACAAAACATGCTTCTATCCGGAGGGTGGGGGTCAGCCAGCTGACACAGGCTTTTTAATGTTTGATGGGGGAAAGGTTGAGGTTGTTAACGTGCAAAAAGTAGGCAAAGTGATTGTCCACGAAGTAAAGGGCGAAAATCTTCCAAAAGCTGGAAGCTTAATAAAAGGTTTCATAGACTGGGATAGGCGATATGCTCTGATGAAAAGCCACACCGCAACCCACATTGTTAACGCTGCTGCGCGGCGTGTTCTTGGACAACATGTTTGGCAATTCGGCACCCAAAAAGGCGTTGAAAGCTCCAGACTGGACATTTCCCATTATCGCCGCCTCACACGGGAAGAAGTGCAAAAGATAGAGCTTCTAGCCAACGAAGCCGTCTTCCGCAATATTCCAGTTGAAATTTCATGGATGCCGCGAACAGAAGCTGAAAACCTCTACGGGTTCAGGCTTTACCAGGGCGGTGCTGTCCCCGGAAAAGAAATTCGCGTAGTCAAGATTGGAGATTGGGAAGTGGAAGCATGTGCTGGAACGCATGTGCGAAACACCGGGGAAATAGGTTTCATCAAAATAATTCATTCTGAAAGAATTCAGGACGGCGTCGAGCGCCTCGAATACTCTGTGGGAATACAAGCCTTGAAAGCTGTGCAGCGAGTTGAGGGACTTCTCTGGCGGGTTTCGGAAATTTTAAACTCGCCGTTGGAAAAGCTGGACAAAACAGCCGAGAAGATGGTCAGAGACTTGAAAGAGGCAAATGCTGAAAGAAGAAGGCTGATCAAAGAAATAGCTAGACTAGAAAGCCTCGGCATGGGCGCAAAAACCGAAACAGCCACCATTCGCGAAGTCAGCGGTATCAAGCTTATTTTACGCGATTTTGGAGAGGAGGTTGACGTTAACCGCATGGTACAAACAGCAAACGAAATAACGAAAAAGGACGACTTTGCCGTCACCATTTTCTACGGAGCGGACGAAAAAACCGCAAGGATAATTGTTATGGCTGGACAAAAGGCTGTTGAAAAAGGCGTGGACGCCAACGAAATAGCAAAAGAAGCCTCAAAAATAATAGGTGGCGGTGGAGGAGGAAGACGAAACTTCGCTCAAGGCGGAGGACCATTAAGGGAAAAGCTACAAGAAGCCGTCAAAAAAGCTGAAGAGGTTCTGGAAAGTCAACTCAAGCGTGAATAGCTGACCACTCGATGATTCCATGCTAGATTTTAGCCTTATTGTTTTTTAGTTAAAACAACCGATGATGCAAATTCTTGTTTCCGGCTAGTAAAGATTATATTAAAACAAATGGTGAACTGTTTTTCCAAAAGGTAAGGGAGAGAGCATATTTGGACATTATCGTTTGTGTTAAGCATGTTCCAGAAACAGCTGAGGCAGAGTTAAAAATAGACGCGACTGGTAAGGGCATAGAAAAAGCTGGGCTTGTCTTTGACATAAACGAGTGGGACGATTACGCTTTAGAAGAGGCGGTGCGCATCAAAGAAAAGTTCGGTGGAACCGTGACCGCCATAACTGTTGGTCCGGAAGACTCCGACAGCACGCTGCGTAAATGTTTGGCACGCGGTGCAGATAAGGCCATCCGATTGACAGACCCGAAGTTTGAGGGTTCAGACGCATATGTTACAGCAAAAATCCTCTACAGCGTTATTAAAAACATGCATTTCGACCTGATTCTGACGGGTGTACAGGCAAGCGATGATGGAAGCGCCGTTGTAGGCCCAGTCTTAGCGGAGTTGCTCAAGATTCCACATGCAACGATGGTTAAAAAGATCGAGTTGGCTGAGGGCAGGGCTGTCATCAACCGTGAACTAGAAGGCGGTTTGGAGGAGCGGTTGGAGATTAAACTTCCAGCGCTTTTCACAGTTCAGACGGGAATAAATGAGCCTCGTTACGTTTCGATTATGGGGATTCGCAGAGCTATGCAGAAAGAGATAAAGGTCATGGGGCTGGCGGACGTAGGCTTAAGCGAAAACGAGGTTGGCGAGGCAGGATCATGGCTTGTAATCGAGAAACTATATGTTCCACCCGTGGAGAAACAGGCTGAGTTTCTAAAGGGAAGCCCAGAAGAAGTAGCCTCCAAAATTGTGGAGATTCTAAAGTCTAGGGGGTTGATATAGCGTGACTGAGATATTTGTGTTAGCTGAGCATAGGCAAGGACAATTTAGGGATATAACCTTTGAAATGTTGACCAAAGCCAGAGAAATAGCTGAAAAATTAGGCGCTGGTTTGACGGCTGTCTTGCTTGGTAAGAATGTTAGGGGACATGCGAAGACGTTGGCGGAGCACTCGCCAAAAGTTTTACTTGTAGAGGATGACAAGCTTGAACACTTTAACTCTGACGCCTACCAAAGGGTTCTTACACATTTAATAACGGAGCGTAAACCAGTCCTAACGATTATTGGGCATACATCTTATGGGGTTGAGCTTGCCCCAAGGTTGGCAGCCGCCCTAAACATTCCACTTGCCACCGACTGCATAGACTTTGGTTTTGAAGGCGACGTTTTCACCGTGACTAGACAAATGTATGGTGGAAAAGTCAACGCAAAGGCTGTTCTTCGCAAGTCTGAACGCTACATGGTGACTGTGCGCCAAGCAGCCTTCCAAGCTCAAAAACCGCCAGTTCCAATCAACGGACAAGTGGAAGAGATTCCATCGCCTTTAACCGAGGAAATAACAGGCAAACGTTTCTTGGAATATGTTTTACCGCCGCCGGGAGGTGTTGACATAACAGCCGCTGACGTTCTGGTCAGCGTTGGAAGAGGCATAAAAGACCCAAGCAACATACCAATGGTGGAAGAGCTGGCAAAGGCCTTGGGCGGGGTTTTGGCCTGTTCCCGCCCCGTCGTGGATAAGGGTTGGCTTCCAAGTGATAGGCAGGTAGGCTCTTCTGGTAAAACGGTTAAACCGAAACTCTACTTGGCGCTTGGAATCAGTGGAGCGTTTCAACACATTCTCGGAATGAAAAACTCAGACTTAATAATAGCGGTTAACAAGGATCCAAAGGCTCCGATATTTAGCTTTTCAGACTACGGTGTAGTAGAAGACCTCTTTAAAATAGTTCCAGCCCTAAAAAACAAGATCAACGAGGTAAAAGCCCAAAAAGCGCTGTAGCCGAAAACTGAGACATTCAAGCTTTACAGAAAAGCCGCCAAAACAAGACTCCGCGGTATATGCATACTTAGGGATATGGTTAACTGCACAATATTTCTTCTCCAAAACATTGTCCTTCTTTCCCAGTTTTTGTGAAACTTGTTTTTCTGGAAAGTTTTATACCATTTTGAAAAGCCATAATCCAATTCTGGAGGAATATTTGTTTGGCTGAGAAATTGAGAAAAGCGGCTGTTATTGGTTCTGGTGCAATGGGGCACGGCATAACACAACTTTTGGCAATGAGCGGCTTTGAAGTGACAATGGTGGACATAAGCGACGACCTCCTTCAAAAGGCTTTGGAGAAAATAAAGTGGAGTTTGGGCAAGTTTGTGGAGAAAAGACGCATAAGACAAGAAGACGCGGATGCTGCGCTTGCAAGGATAAAGACAACCACAAGCCACGAAGAAGCAGCAAGAGATATAGACGTAGCCATCGAGGCTGTGCCGGAAAATCTTGAATTGAAAAAGAGGGTTTTCGCTAAAATCGACAGCGTAGCGCCACCCCACGCGATCTTGGCTTCTAATACCTCAACTTTGAGCATAACTGAAATGGGAAATGCCACCAAAAGACCAGATAAAGTGGCTGGAATGCACTTTTTCAACCCACCGCAGTTGATGGCGCTGGTGGAAGTGGTTAAAGGCGAAAAAACCAGCCAGGAAACAGTTAACATTCTTGTGGAACTGGCTAAAAGGCTTGGAAAAACTCCCATTGTTGTGAGGAAAGATGTGCGGGGCTTTATAGTCAACAGAGTTTTAGGCGCGGTTTTCAACGAAGCTTTCTGGGCTTATCATCGTGGAGAGGCAACAAAGGAGGGAATAGATGCCTCAGTGAAATATGGCGGCGGCTTTCCAATGGGATGGTTTGAACTTGCCGATTTCGTCGGACTGGACATAGCCTACGAAGTTGGCGCAATCCTTTACAAGGCTTATGGCGAACGCCTAAAACCATGCACAGAAGTAATTGAACCACTGGTAAAGGCTGGGAAGCTTGGACAAAAAGCCGGAGTAGGCTTCTACGACTGGACTAAGGGAAGACCAAGGATACCCTTCAACCTGATGGATGAATACAACGTTGAAAGGTCATGGGCTGTCGCTGTAAACGAGGCTGCGTGGCTTATACATGAGGATGCAGCAAGCCCCCCTGACATAGATACTGGAATGAAGCTTGGCGCAGGTTGGCCTTCAGGCCCGTGCGAATATGCAGATAGAGCCGGAATAGACGTGGTTGTTAACAAGTTGAAAGCGCTTCATGCAAAATACGGTATGGAGCTTTATAAGCCGTGTCCGTTGTTGGAGGATTACGTTAGCAGAGGTTGGCTCGGCAAGAAAACTGGGAGGGGGTTTTATTAGATGAAGTTTGAACTGAGTGAGGAACAGATTGAAATTAAGAATGCTGTGAGAGATTTTTGTGAAAAAGAGTTTAAACCAGAACTTGCCTTGGAACTGGATCGTAAAGAAGAGTTCCCGTTAGAGCTTTATCGAAAAGCTGCAAAGCTTGGGTTTACAAGCATGTTTTTTCCGCCGGAGTATGGCGGGCAAGGCTATGGGCTTCTTGAAACATGTATCGTGATAGAGGAAATGTGTAGGGCTGATTCTTCTCTGGGCGTGGCGATTTCAAGCGGAAACTTTGGAAGCGAGCTTATTCTCTCTTACGGTAGTAGGGAACAGAAGGAGAAGTATTTGCCGCCCATATGTAGGGGAGATTATATTTCCGCTGCAGCCTTCACGGAGCCAAATATAAGTGGAAGTGACATAACCCGCGTGGAGACAACCGCCACAAAATATGGGAATGAGTGGTGGATAAATGGCACGAAAACCCTTATAACAAACGCTCCCATAGCCGACTTCATAATTGTTTTGACGCAAACAGACACAAAGGTCCGACCCACCTATAGGGGCGAAACCCTCTTCGTTGTGGACAAGGGCACCCCGGGTCTTGAAGTGACAAAAATCCACAATAAAATGGGAATCCGCTGCTCCTTGACGGGCGAAGTGCGGTTCGACAACGTTAAAGTCACCGACTGGCACATTGTAGGCGAGCTTAACAGGGGCTTCTACCACTCTATGGAGTTTTTTGACAAGACAAGGGTTGGAGTGGCTGCCCAAGCCGTCGGCATGGCTCAAGGCGCTTGGGAGATAGCCTTCAAATATGCAAAGCAGCGGGAAGCCTTCGGGCAGCCAATAATACAACATGAGGCTATAGGCTGCACTTTGGCTGACTTGGCAACAAAAATAGAGGCTGCTAGGCTTTTAACTTACAAGGCTGCTTGGCTCGTAGACGTTGGAAAGATGGATCCTATGGCGACTGCCATGGCTAAACAGTTTGCAAGCCGCGTGGCAATGGAGACCACAGACTTCGCCATCCAAACGTTGGGCGGATATGGCTATTTAAGCGAATACCGCGTTGAAAGATACCACAGGGACGCGAAAATAACGGAAATCTATGAGGGTACAAGCGAAATTCAAAAGCTTACAGTGCTTAAGTACCTTCTCAGAAAGTTCTGAAAGTGTCCTAAGAGTAATATAGGCTTGATTAGAAAACATGGTTCGGGTGAAAACGTTATGAGTAAAGTATATGAAACCCTAAAAATGGAAAGGGAAGAAAACGTTTTGTGGATAATCTTAAACCGGCCACATAGGCTGAACGCCTTCAACGATGTTTTGATGGAAGAGCTTGCAGACGCCTTGGACACCGCTGAAAAAGATCAATCCATAAGGTGCGTGGTTATAACTGGCGAAGGCGACAGAGCTTTCAGTGCTGGCGCAGACGTCACCATGTTCCCAAAGGCTACACCGGTTAAAGCCGAAGAATTTTCTAGGCTGGGCCAAAAGGTTTTTGGCAAAATAGAAGAGATGTCAAAGCCAGTTATAGCAGCTATAAACGGCTTCGCCCTTGGAGGCGGACTAGAGCTTGCATTAGCCTGCGATTTTAGGATCGCTGCGGAACACGCTGAGCTTGGGTTTCCAGAAATAACCCTTGGCCTAATGCCCGGGTGGGGCGGAACCCAAAGGCTTACGAGAATTGTTGGGCTGGCAAAGGCTAAGGAAATGATCATGCTTGGAGTTAGGCTTAAGGCTGAAGAAGCGCTTAAGGTAGGCTTGGTCCACAAGGTTGTGCATTATGAGAAGCTCAAAGACGAAGTTGGAGGGCTGGCTAAAAAATTAAGCGAAGGCCCGCCAATAGCTCTGAAATATGCCAAGCAAGCTTTAAACTTTGGAACACAAGTTCCATTGGAAGCCGGGCTACGCTTGGAAGCCGGTCTAACAGCCTTGATTTTCTCCACAAATGATCTGAAAGAAGGCGTAGAAGCTTTCATGTCAAAACGGAAAGCTGAATTCAAAGGCAAGTGAAGCCTTCAATCCCCAATCTTTAATCAATCACGATTGGGACGTGTGTGGAATTGAGAAAAGTAGCGGTTATCGGTGTTGGGTGTTCAAAGTTTGGTGTTAGAAATGATGTGAATGTGGCGGAGCTAGCCTTCGAAGCTTTTAAACCCTCCATTGAGGATGCTGGGATCTCCCCAAAAGACATAGAGTTTGTGGCTGTAGGTTCCGCTGGGGCAGGAGCATGGTACGAGGAGCTCCTCCCCGCTGTGGTTTCAGCCGAGTATTGTGGTTTAACAGGCGCGGGGCTTGTGCGTTGTGAGGCTGCGTGTGCCAGTGGAAGTGCAGCTTTTACAACAGCTTATTGGGCTGTGGCAAGCGGACATGTAGAGATCGCTTTAGCCTTAGGTGTTGAAAAGATGAGGGAAATTGACACGCCCACCATGATGGAGTGGATTGGAAGGGCTGGCTACTATTTGTGGGAGTTTCACAATTTCGGCTTGACTTTTCCGGCTTATTACGCCTTATACGCAACAGCCCACATGGCAAGGTTTGGAACAACAGAGGAGGATTTGGCCTTAGTTGCGGTTAAAAATCACAAGTATGCTTCAATGAACCCGATAGCCCACCTTCAGAATAGGATAAATGTTGAAGATGTTTTGTCTTCAATGGTTATCGCTTGGCCCCTAAAGCTTTTTGATTGCTGTCCAGTATCTGACGGTGCAGCCTCAATCATTCTTGCTTCAGAAGATAAGGTGAAGGAACTTAAAATTGACACCCCCGTATGGGTTGCCGGGGTGGGCTATGCCTCTGGGACGGCTAACATGAGCAAAAGGCTGGATTATGTGGGTCTGGAGGCAACGGTTTCAGCGTCTCAAATGGCTTATAAGATGGCCGGGGTTACGCCGGACCAGCTTGACTTGGCAGTTGTCCACGACTGTTTCACTATTGCCGAGATAATGGCGTATGAAGATCTTGGATTCTGCGAGAAAGGCGAGGGTGCCAAGCTGATCCGCGAGGGACAAACCGAGATAGGTGGAAAAATCCCCATAAATGTTGACGGCGGGTTAAAAGCTAAAGGCCACCCCATAGGCGCGACGGGCTGTTCCATGATATACGAGTTGACAAAACAGTTAAGGGAAGAAGCTGTTGAAAAGGAGCGGCAGGCACCAATGAAAAATTATGTAGCATTAGCCCATAACGTTGGCGGAACAGGCCACTATTGTTATGTCATAATCTTGAAGAGGTGATTGTATGGCGGCTATGCCGTCAATAAAATCTAGGGAAATAAAAGTCGTGCAGGAAATACCCATAAACAAAACTTTGCCTTTCTGGGAGGGGCTCAAACAGGGGAAGATACTTGCCACTAAATGTAAAGGTTGTGGGCGTCTCTATTTTCCACCAGTTGCTGACTGCTCGCAGTGTCTGACTTCCAACATGGAGTGGGTTGAACTGGGCAATGAGGCAACGATTGAAACTTTCACACATGTTGTTGTTAGACCAGCAAGCTTTCAACATGAAAAACCCTACACCGTGGCTATTGGCAGACTAAAAGAGGGTGTTCGGGTGCTTGCATGGTTGACTGGTTTCAAACTTTCAGAAATCAAGGTGGGTATGAAAGCCAAACTTATAGCAAAGATCACCCCGGAAGGAAACCCAACTTACGAGTTTACAAGGCCGGAATAGACAAAGGCGAGCTAACGCCTAATTCCATTTATGGAAAGTATTATTACTTTAAAGATAGGCTTATTTTATTAGGGCAGGTTTTTGTTATGCCAGCTAAAAGGAGAAAGAAAGCCAAAAAGGAAGAAGAGAAGCTCGAAGAAAAACCATGGTACAAGTTTTATCCTCCCGGTGTTAGAAGACACATAGACTATCCTGAGGTACCTCTCTACGAGTTTTTGAGAATTTCCGCCCAGAAGTATCCGGATAAAACGGCTCTAATCTATTTCGATGGAAAAATGACTTACAAGGAGTTGGATGTTCTCACAGACAGGTTTGCAGCAGCCTTGGCTGACCTTGGAGTTAAAAAGGGAGATAGAGTCGCGTTATTCCTGCCGAACACCCCTTCGTTTGTGATTTCATATTATGGTGCGTTAAAGTCGGGTGCTGTTGTCACCGCTATGAGCCCCCTTTACAAGGAGCGGGAGGTTGAGCATCAACTAAACGATTCGGAAGCTGAAACCATAGTTTTGCTTGATCTGCTCTACCCCATCGTTGAGAAGGTTTGGGAGAGAACAAAGCTTCGAAACGTTATCGTTGGAAGTTTAAGGGATTACATGCCTTCTTTCAAGGCTTTTCTCGGGTCTTTGCTTGGGAAGATTCCCTCACGCCATGTAGAGCGTAGGGCAAATGTCTACTTTTTCCGGGAACTAGTTGCAAGGTATGGGGCTAACCCGCCAAAGATTGAGATAAACCCGAAAGAAGATTTAGCTGCCCTACAATACACGGGTGGAACAACCGGGATTTCTAAAGGAGCTATGCTAACCCACATGAACCTTGTTTCAAATGCTGTAATGTGCAAGGAGTGGCTGCAACCCCGCGAGGGCGAAGAGGTTGTTTTAACTGTGCTTCCGCTTTTCCACATTTATGGTATGACCACAAGCATGAACGCCCCTATACTCTTTGCTGGAACGATGGTTTTGCTTCCGCGCTTCGATCCAGTAGCCGTTTTACAAGCCATCCACAAATATAGGGTAACAGTGTTCTGCGGTGCACCAACCATGTACGCCATGCTCTTGGCGCATTCAGACCTCACAAAATACGACTTAACATCGGTGAGGTTCTGCATATCCGGCGCTGCGCCTCTCCCGCCGGATGTTCAAAAAAAGTTTATGGAAGTTACTGGCGGCGTTTTGGTTGAGGGGTACGGCCTCACAGAATCTTCACCAGTCACCCACGCCAACCCACTTGACAGAACAATGAAAACTGTAAAAATTGGCTCCATAGGAGTACCGTGGCCGGACACAGACGCAAAGATAGTTGACATTGAGACGGGCGAAAAGGAGCTTCCCCCCGGCGAAGTTGGCGAACTGATTGTTAGGGGTCCGCAAGTGATGAAGGGCTATTGGAAAATGCCTGAAGAAACATCTGCTGTTTTGAGGGATGGTTGGCTTTACACGGGCGACGTTGGAAAAATGGATGAGGACGGCTACTTTTACATAACGGACCGCAAGAAAGACCTAATAAAATACAAGGGCTACAGCGTCTACCCAAGGGAACTTGAAGATGTTCTGTACGAGCATCCAGCCGTGAAGCTTTGCGGTGTTATTGGTAAACCAGATCCGGTTGCGGGTGAAATTCCAAAAGCCTTCGTGGTGCTGAAGGAAGGCGCGACTGTAACGGAAGAAGAGCTTATGAAGTTTGTCAACGAGAAGGTTGCGCCATACAAGGCGATTAGGGAGCTTGAAATCAGAAAAGAGTTGCCTTTAAGTGCTGTTGGTAAGGTTCTCCGCAGAGTCCTTAGGGAAGAAGAGCTTAAAAAGATGGCTTCTAAACCCTAGCAACCCCATTTTTATAGGATTTAAACTGGCTCGCTTAGACGTTTTCCTGTTTTGGCGATCCATTCTTCGATGGATACGGCGAACTGTTTCTCCACAGCGCTTCTGTGGAAGCTGTTGTAGGTGCAGAAAGGTCTTATTTTTCCGTCTGGAGCTGCATAGTGGATTACGCATTTTTGAACACGGTCCAAGTCGAAGTTCCACACGTCCATGAAGTGCATTATGCCTATCATGACAATTTTCCGCATGAATCTTCCAAGCGCCTCGTAGCTTCCCTTAGTTATAACGTCTTTGAGCAAACCTCTAACCAGTGGCGATTTCACCATTGGCAGAAACTCCAACATTTTCATTTTCGCCAATGTTTTTTGGCCTTTCACACCAGTGTAGTAAATGTTCCAGAAGATTTCGGCAAACTTGTCCACGTCCACGTATTGGGTTATAGGCTTGTATGTACCATCTTCCTCGACAACTATGAAAGTTGCAGCTCCACACATGGGATGCATCGTAAACTCTGGATAAACACGGTTTTTAATGACTTCCATTCCTTTAGAAACTGGTACAGGCCAGTTGACTGGGCGCCAGTCCCACCGGGTGATTTTTCCATCTGTCTGTTCCTCTATCAGTTTTATGGCGTCCGGGACCGTTATGCGCATTTTTCGCATTTCGTCTTTGCGGGCTCTTCCAGCCATGGATATAGGTTGGATGTTTACGCATCTGACAACGTCATGGTTTGCGACGGCGTAATGGATTATGTCTCCCAAATCTTTGTCGTTGACACCCCTGGCTAACGTAACCACTAGGACTATGGAGTCTAAGCCAACTTTTCTCGCGTTTTCCACAACCTTCTGTTTTATTTGAACAAGGTCTGTTCTTCCCCTCGTTTTTTTGTAGATTTCCTCTCTTAAGCCGTCGAATTGGAGATACAGCGTGCTTACGCCAGCGTCTGTGAGCTTTTTGAAGTATTCTATGTCTTCTGCGAGGCGCAGGCCGTTGGTGTTGACCTCCACGTGGGTGATTCCAGCCTTTTTCGCTTCTGCAACAAGGGCTGGCAAGTCGTTTCTTATGGTTGGTTCGCCACCGCTGAACTGAAGCGCATTACAGGCCCAAGGCTTGTTGCTTCTAAGAAGCTTAATCATGTCCACGATTTGCTCATAGCTTGGCTCGTAAACGTAGTTCACCGCCCCTGCATAGGCGAAACATACCGGACAAGCCATATTACACCTATTTGTGACGTCTATTATGCCCAAAACTGTGTGGGACTTATGTTGCGTGCACAATCCGCAGTCGTAGGGGCAGCCTTTAACAGGTTTTGTGTGGGGATTCTCCAGTCCGGTTCCGCCGTATTTTGCGTTGTACCAGTCTCTGTAAAACCATTTGAAAAGTTCAGCGTCCCCCCAATAAACGTCTTCAAACTTTCCGTGCTCTGGGCATGTTTTCTCAAGGTAAATAACGCCGTTCTCCTCATATATCCTCATGGGGATTCTGTTTAAGCATTCTGGACAGACGCTTGTGGAGTAGGCTTCAAACTTGGCCATTTCTTGTTTTTCAACCATTTCCATCCCAGTTTCGCGGAGGTTAAGTTTTGGCTATAACGCTTGTGGCTATATTTAAATTTCCATAACTTTAATACGGTGAAAAGTGTTATTGTTTCCTATGAGCGAAAAAATAAAGACTCTTCTGAAAAAGGTTGGACTGACGGATTATGAAGTAAACGCTTACATAATTCTTCTAGAGAAGGGCGCTTTAACGGCCAAGCAGATAAGCTATGGAGCGCAGATACCCTTTTCAAAGGTTTACCAAGTTCTAAACAGTTTGGAGGAGAAGGGCTGGATAGAAGTTTCTAGGAAAAGGCCAAGCAGATACATACCTAAATCCCCCGAAATAGCCTTGAAAGTAGCAAAAGCTTCCTTTGAAAACGAGTGGCTGCAGATTGAAAAGGCTATGGCTGACGTGTTGTCGCCTTTATATGAGAAGATTAAATCCAAGGAGAAGGATGACATTTGGATTCTGAGAGGTTTGCCCAACATAGTTTCAAAGTTTAAGGAGATGTTTAAAAACTGTCGGAATGAAATGCTTATAGCACTTCCGTCGGTCAAGGAGGATCTCCTCATGGATTTTTATCCGCTTTTTCACTCCTTTGTTGGCGAAAAAGTGCATGTTCGTTTTATGGTTTCAAAAGGTCTAAGCGAAAATGTCTACAAGGCTTTTTCAAAGATGGGTGAGGTAAGGTTTAGGGATAAAATGTTTGGCGGCGGCGCCATATCCGACAGTGGCGAAGTGCTGCTGCTTTTCAGCGACGAGAAGGGCGAGGTAACCGCCATATGGTCTGACCATCCCGGACTGGCTGAACTTGCCAAAGACTATTTCAATTATCTATGGAAAGATTCAGAAGGTGAACCTTAAAATCTACGAATCCGTTAATGTTTAAAGCTCAACTGAGAGATGGCGCTGTTGCGGGTAAAAGTCAGAGTTACCGGCATCATTCAAGGTGTTGGTTTCCGTCCTTTCATTTACCGTATAGCCGTGAAAAACGGTTTGAAGGGTTATGTTCGCAACATGGGCGACGCTGGCGTGGAAATTCTTCTGGAAGGCGAAGAAAACGCCATAAAAAGTTTCTTAAAAGCCTTAAAAAATGAGAAGCCGCCTTTAGCGCAGATCCATGAAATAATAACAATTAGGCTTGGAGGAGAACACCAACACAAAGACTTTAGGATTGTTAGAAGCTCTGAAGAGGCTGAACTTTCCGGCTCTGTTATTCCACCAGATGTGGCTATATGCAGCGAATGTCTAAAAGAGCTTAGAGACAAAACCAATCCGAGACACGATTACTTTTTCATCACATGCACGGATTGTGGCCCCCGCTTTACGGTTATTGAACGCCTCCCATATGATAGGGAAAACACGACTATGCGAGATTTTCCCATGTGCAGTTTCTGCCAAAGCGAGTACAATGATCCTTCAAATAGGCGTTTTCACGCCCAGACGGTGGCGTGTCCAAAGTGTGGCCCCAAAGCCTATCTGACAACCAGTGATGGCGAAGTGTTTTCGTGCAGAGACCCCATACGGGAGGCTGGCAGACTGGTTTCTGAGGGTTTTATTGTGGCTGTTAAGGGTTATGGAGGTTTTCACGTTGCAGCATCCACGTTGAAGGACGAGCCTTTGGCAAGGCTTAGAAGGGCTAAGCATAGGCGACAGAAGCCTTTCGCCATCATGGCGCGAGGCTTGGAAGCCGTGAAGTCCTTCGCCGAAGTCAGCCCTAAGGAGGTTGAGCTTTTAACCTCTCCAATGCGTCCAATAGTTTTGTTGAAAAAAAGCGCAGACTACTATTTGTCGGAGCTTGTGGCTCCGGGCTTACATAATGTTGGCGTTATGCTCCCCTACACTGGAATGCATTACATGTTTTTCGACGAGGTTGAAGATCCAGCCTTTGTTATGACCAGCGCAAACCCGCCCAACCAGCCCATAGTTAAAGACGACAATGAAGCCCTAAAAATGCTAGGCGAGATTGTTGACTATTTTCTGTTCCATAATAGGAGGATTGCCCACCGTTGCGACGACTCGGTAGTGCGGGTTCACGGCGAAAAACAAGTTTTCATTAGACGTTCACGGGGTTATGCTCCAGCTCCAGTCATGCTTCTGGAGAAAGCCGAAAAATGTATTTTGGCTTTGGGCGGCGAGCTAAACAATACGGCGTGCATTTTGAACGGCAACAAGGCTTTCATATCTCAGCATATCGGCGATGTTGAAAACGTGGAAACCCGCGAGTTTCTCAAAAACGCCGCCGAACACCTAGCCCGCCTAACCAACAGCAAAGTTGAGGTTGTCGCATGTGATTTGCATCCAAAATTTACCACAACAAGGCTTGCCCAAGAATTGGCGGCTCAAAACGGTTGGCAGCTTGTCCAAGTCCAACACCATTTCGCCCACGTTGCCGCTTTGATGGCTGAGCACGGCGTTGACGAACTGGTGGGCGTGTGTTGCGACGGCTACGGTTATGGAATCAACGGCGAGGCTTGGGGCGGAGAAATAATTTTTGCTTCGCGCAATTCCATAGAAATGAAACGCGTTGCCCACCTTGAAGAGCAGCCCATGGTCGGCGGGGACTTGGCAACTCGTTATCCGCTAAGGATGGCAGCGGGAATCCTTCACAAAAAGATGGATGTAAAGGACTGGCTTATGCAAAGCAAGCACCATTTCCCCCACGGTGAAACCGAAGTCCAAGTTGTTCTTCAACAGCTAGAAAAAGGGCGTGGCATAATTGGGACAACAAGCTGTGGGAGGGTTTTAGACGCCGTAGCTGCGGTTTTGGGTTTGTGTTATGAGCGCACATATGAAGGCGAGCCTGCCATGAAACTGGAATCTGCGGCAATGGGGGGCGTGGAGGTTCTTCAGCTAAAACCCATAATAAAGGGTGAAATCCTAGAAACCACAGACATGCTTCTCGAAGTCTTTGAAAATCGAAGTAAACATGCTGTTGCTGACTTGGCTTTTTCCGCCAACGCATATTTGGCTAGAGGCTCAGCTGAACTCGCCATTGAAAAAGCTTTAGAAAACAGCGTCAAAGTTGTCGGCTTTTCGGGCGGAGTTGCATGCAACGAAATCTTCACCAAAATTATAAGGGAAACAGTTGAAGCGGCTGGCTTACGTTTCCTTGTCCACGAAGCTGTTCCCCCCGGCGACGGCGGATTGTCCTTTGGGCAAGCCGTTTATGCCGGCCTTTTCAATTTCAAAACGCAATCATTTTATTGAAGTGTGCTTTGCTTTTCAATGAAAAACCATGTGTCTGGCTATTCCAGCGAAAGTTGTGAAAATTCAGGATGGCAAAGCCCAAGTGGACTTTGGAGAAGGCGTCCTAAGAGAGGTTGACGTCTCCCTTGTGGAAGTCAAAGTTGGCGAGTATGTTTTAGTGCACGCTGGCTACGCCATCCAAGTTTTAAGCAGGGAAGAAGCTGAAGAAACACTGCGTTTGTGGCGCGAAATCCTAGAGGCTGAAAGCCTGCAAGGGCCGAAATAACTGTATGTGTGTTGTTGAATAAAATGTTGGAAAGATCAATCTTTAGAGATCCGGATTTGGCTAAACGCGTAGTTGAGAAAATCCGTGAAACGGCGCCGAAAAAGGACGTTGTGAAAATTTGTCATGTCTGCGGCACTCATGAGTGGACCATAACCCATTACGGCCTGCGAAGCCTGCTGCCTTCAACTGTTGAGGTTATAGCTGGGCCTGGCTGTCCAGTGTGTGTCACTCCAGCTTCTGAGGTGGATGAGGCTGTTGCCCTTGCCCTAGAAGGGGTTACTGTCACGTGTTTTGGCGATGTTCTGCGGGTTCCCGGTTCTGAAAAGTCTCTTTTGGATGCCAAGGCAGAGGGCGCCGATGTTCGAGTTGTTTACAGCGCTATGGACGCCGTCCGTATGGCTGAGAAAGAGCCGAACAAAGAGTTTGCCTTTTTCGCTATAGGCTTTGAAACAACAGCCCCGTCAACAGCCATAGAAGTCTTAAGGAAGCCTCCTAAGAATCTTAGTTTTCTGGTTTCTCATAGGCTTATTCCGCCAGCCATGGAACTTTTGTTGGGGATAGGCGACCTCCACATAGACGGCTTTATTGCTCCCGGACATGTAAGCACTGTTATAGGTTTAAAGGCTTACGAGGTTTTCCCTAAAGCATATCGCATGCCAACTGTGGTGGCCGGCTTCGAGCCACTAGACGTTTTGTTCGCCATTTACATGATTCTAAAACAGCTTAGGGAAGGCGCGGCAAGGCTGGAAAACGAGTATGTTAGGGCTGTAAGCTGGGAAGGCAACATTAAAGCCCAAGAAACCATGAGCAAAGCTTTCAACATCGTGGATGGTGATTGGCGTGGGCTTGGTAAACTGCCTTCATCAAAATTCGCCCTAAAAGAAGACTACGCCATCTACAATGCAAGAGAAAAATTCGGAGTGCGCATAACCAGCGGGAGAGACTTGCCGCCCGGATGTCAATGCCACCTCGTAATGATTGGAAAAATTAAACCTACAGAGTGTCCGCTTTTCATGAAGGCTTGCACCCCGCAAAAACCGGTTGGCGCGTGTATGGTGAGCATAGAAGGAACGTGTCGAATTTGGGCGAAAGCCTCTGTTAAATAAAAGGTTTTATATTTAAAGTTTAACATATCAAGAAATCACTTTTAAATGAGGTTTGGAAGATGAGCGTTGAATCAAACAAGGTTTTAGGCGGTGTAGGCGCATTACTAATGGTTATAAGCCTTCTAGGTTTGTTCGGGACACCTTATACTTTATTTCTGCTAGTTGTCGGAATCATACTGGTTTTAATAGCTCTAAAAGGCTTCGCCGACCATTACCAAGATGGCGGTATATTTAACAACGCCCTTTACGGATTTATCACGGTTATCGTTGGTATAGTTGCAACAGCAGCCATATTCGTGATGCTCATTCTACAAGCGCTATCTGGTTTACCGATAGATTGGACTAATCCAATGGAAATTCAACAATACTTTATGAGCCACATGGATGTTGTTTGGCAATTTGCCGGAGCTGCCGTTGGAGCCCTCGTAGTGTTCTATATTTCGTTAGTTGTTTCAGCAGTGTTATTTAGAAAGTCTTTAGATGCGCTTTCCACACGGTCTGGCGAAAAAATGTTTGGAGCTGCTGGCTTGGTTTGGCTCATAGGGGCTGCAATACCTTTGATAGGGATAATAATTATTTGGATCTCCTGGATACTTATGGCTGTAGGCTTTTTCTCCATCAAAACTGCACAAGCTCCAGTCCAGCCACCAGCCCCAACGGTTCAACCTCTACAGCCTTCGCAGCCCCCTCCACCATAACCCGCCTTTTTATTTGGTTAAACTTAAACACTGGAGAAACCACATTTTATATGGCGTGTTGGAATGAGTGGTCAAAGCGACAGAACTTATTCAGGTAAATGTGTTGATTGTGGCTCACCCTTGATCTTGTACGAGATGGATTTTGAGAAGAACCGTCGGGTTATGCAGTGCACTCGTTGCGGGCTATTCCACTTTTATAAGAAGGACTTTTTTGGGCGATGGAAGCTTGTCAAGGTTGGAAGGGTTTCAGACTTGTGGAGAAAACCCAAATAGCCCCTTTTAGCAAATCCTCGGAACCGGATCTCCGATCGGTCTAGGGATTATTCTTTTTCCGCCGACAACTGTTTGCATTGCAACACCGCTGAAAGTGTTTGTAGCTTCACCTATTATCTGGGCGTCTTTCCCTTCATCTGTTGTTTTCAAAAAATCTAGGAGTTCCTCGGCTTTTTCTTTCACTACGCCTATAACTATTTTTCCTTCATTTCCAACTTCGAGGGGGTCTAAGCCCAGCATTTCGCAAGCAGCCCTCACATCATTCCTTATGGGAATTTTATCCTCATAAATTAGGATGCCAACGTTGGATTTTTCGCTAAACTCGTTAAGGGCGTCGGCTAAACCTCCCCTGGTGGGGTCCTTCATGGCTGTTATTCCGCCCACCTCGCTGAGTAAGCGTTGAACCAGTCGGTTTAATGGTTTTACATCTGATTTTATGTCGCTTCCAAAGCTCAAACCTTCCTGGGCGGACAAAACAGCCAAACCGTGGTCGCCAATAGTTCCAGACAGAATTATTTTGTCTCCGGGCTTAAGGTTCGAGTCCAAAATCCACCGTGCCTTAAATTCGCCTCTGAACCGTCTCACAATGTTTAGATTCTTCTCTAGGGCTTCGGTTCTCCTGCCGACGCCTGAAACGTTTATGACGCAGCCACCTAGGCTGCCCTTTTCCACAACCTTCGTGTCACCGGTGACTATGCTTACACCGGCTTCTTGGCACGTCTGACGCATGCTTGCCAAAATCCGTTCAAAATCAGATAGGGCTAGTCCTTCTTCAAGTATGAAGCCGCATGCTAAGGCGTAGGGTTCAGCTCCTAGAACTGCGATGTCGTTGACTGTGCCGGAAACAGCCAGACGCCCAATATCGCCGCCCGGAAAAAATATGGGTTTCACAGCGTGGGAGTCGCTTTTCAAAACGATGTCGCCGACAACCGCCGCATCATCTAAAGCCTCTAAAGAAACTTCTGCGCCATCGAAACCGCCAAAATACTTCACCACATAGTTTTTGACAAGTTCATGCATTACTGTTCCGCCGGCGCCATGCAGCATGGTTATAACGCCTTTATTCATGGTCAAGTCTTTCACCGTTCCAGCCTTGAATACTAGGTTTTGGCTGGAAATAAATGAATCGCAACAATTTTTGGCTGCGTACCAAGCCAATAGTGCCATACCCCTCTATAGTTTTGTGCGGCGGTTTCGGTTTTTCGGGCGGTTTAAAGCGTGCCTTCATGCTTGTAGCCGGTCTGAAACAGCTTCAATTGAATGGAAAACCATATAAATCGCCATGTAGCTGTTCAATTGCACAGTTGGAGAGTCTATCAAGTGCCAGAATGGGGATACTCCATACCAGAAGAAGCCTTAGACCCTGAGAAAACGGTTAAGGCAAGCGGGCGAGAGGTTAGGGTATCCCATAAAGCAGCCCGCGAAATATGTAAAACCATTAAGGGGATGACCCTTAATGAAGCTAAAAAGTTTTTAAGAGATGTTATAGCCAAAAAGAAGGCTGTCCCCTTCACGCGTTTTAAGAAGAAGCTGGGGCACCGCCACGGCTTAGAAAAAGCTTATGCGGGACGTTACCCGGTTAAAGCGGCTAAACAGATTCTAAAAATCCTTCAGGGGGCGGAAGCCAACGCTGAGAACAAGGGCTTGGACACTGAAAGGCTAAAAATTATTCATGCATCGGCTTACCCCGGAATGAAGATTAAGCGTTACATGCCAAGAGCCTTTGGAAGAGCCACACCGAAATTTGAAACTTTAACTCACATCGAGCTTGTTTTGGAGGAGCAGCCTGAAACAATCAAGGAGGAAGCCTAAATGGCTGTTGTGAAGCATTTTGTATCCAAAGCTAAGAAGAGGGCGGAGATAGACGAGTTTTTGCAGAAAAAGCTTGAAAAGGCTGGTTATGGCGGGGTGAATATTGCGGAAACCCCGCTTGGCACTCACATAGTTATTTATGCCATGCGTCCAGGTCTCGTGATAGGGCGAAGCGGCGAAACCATTAGGGAACTTGCCAAAACCCTAGAGGAAAAGTTTGGGGTTTCAAACCCACAGATTTCAGTTTCCGAAATAGAAGTTCCCGAGTTAAACCCGTATATTGTCGCCACGCGGATAGCTTCAGCCTTAGAAAGGGGTGTGCACTTTCGGCGGGCTGGTTTTTGGGCTTTGAATCAAGTTATGGAGGCTGGAGCCCTAGGCGTGGAAATAATCATCAGCGGGAAATTGAGGACTGAAAGGGCGAGATATGAAAAGTTTAGGGCTGGCTACTTGCCAAAATGCGGCGACCCAGCAATGAAGTACATGCGGAAAGCCGAAGTTCACGTACAATTAAAGCCCGGCATTTACGGCGTAAAGGTTAGGATAATGCCTCCGGATGCAAAGTTCCCCGACAAACTTGAGATTGTGGAAGCTCCACTAGAGGAGGAGACCGCAAAGGCGGAAGAGGAAGAGCTTGCAGAAACAGAATCCCAAGAGTTCGAGGAGGAAGCTAGTGAAGAGGGCGGCGAAAAGGAGGCTGCTGAGTAAATGCCAATAATCAGACTTAAAGAGATAAGGGAGATGACTCCCGACGAACGCGCTAAAAAACTCAATGAGTTTCGGACAGAGCTGCTCAGGCTGAAAACCATGGTTAAGGCTGGTGGCGCTGTGGAAAATCCTGCAAGAATAAAAGAGCTGCGAAAGGCTATTGCCCGAATACTGACAGTTGAAAACGAGCAAAAGCTTGAAGCAGCGAAAACGCCGAAAAAGTCTGAGAAAGGAGGCCGCAGTAAATGAAAGTGACGCCGGACATAATACGCTACGAATTTATCGGAACAGAAGCTAAAGTTGTGAAAAGCACGAATCCAAGCTGTGTCGGCATCTGCGGCAAAGTTATTGATGAAACAAAAAATACTTTTACAGTTCTTCATAATGGCGAGAGGAAAATGGTTATTAAGGACACGTCAGTTTTCCATTTCAAGTTTTCCGACGGTACCGTTGTGGAGATTGACGGCAAACTTCTTGTTGGACGCCCCGAAGACCGCCTAAAAAAGCGTATGAGGAGGCTGTGGTGATGGCGCTGACCTTTAAAAAGCCAAAGAAAACATGCAGCGACCGAAACTGTCCTTTCCACGGTAAACTTCCAATAAGGGGCCGTATACTTGAGGGTGTTGTTGTCAGCGCTAAAATGGATAAAACTGTCATTGTGCGGCACGATTATCTAAAATATGTTCCAAAGTTCATGAGATATGAAAGACGGCACAGCCGAATACCCGCCCACAACCCGCCGTGCATAGACGCTAAAGAAGGCGACTACGTTACAATAGCCGAGTGTAGGCCAATAAGTAAAACAGTTTCCTTTGTTGTTGTTGAGAAGAGGGAGGCGAAGTGAAATGGCTGCAAAGGCGAAAACGAGGGGTCTTGTTGCAAAAGGAGTAATTGGACAAAGACCGAAAATTTCGCGGGGACTACCCACCGGCGCGATATTGAAGTGCGCCGACAACACAGGGGCGAGGGAGCTACGCCTAATCCAAGTTATGGGCTATAAGGGAAGACGTGGGCGATTGCCTTCTGCCGCCGTTGGAGACCGCGTTACAGTGTCTGTTAAACGTGGTACTCCGGATATGCGTAGAAAAATCTTTCAAGCCGTCATAGTTAGGCAAAGAATGCCTTTCCGAAGGGCTGACGGCGTCTGGGTTCAATTCGAAGACAACGCTGCCGTCATAATAACTCCGGAAGGCGAGATGAAAGGCTCCGAAATCCGAGGGCCAGTTGCAAGGGAGGCTGCTGAAAGGTGGCCGAGAATAGCCAGTGCAGCCAGCATAATAGTATAGAGGGTGAATGGTGTGCAAGTGGTTAAAACCTCAAAGCCTTCAAAACAGAGGAAAAGGCTGTTCCAAGCTCCAGACCACATACGCTACAAAAATTTCGCCGCCCTCCTTTCACCAGAGTTAAGAAAAACCTATGGTACGCGAAGCTTACCTGTGCGGCGTGGGGACACTGTTCGCATAATGCGAGGCGACCGCAAAGGGTTCGAGGGAAAAGTTTCCAGCGTTGATAGGAAAAAATTCCGCATATACATTGAGGGGTTAACTAGAGAAAAGGTTGATGGAACAACAGTTTTCATTCCCGTGCACCCGTCAAAAGTTATGATAACCAAGCTTAACTTAGACGACAAATGGCGAAGAAAAATCCTTGAAAGACGAAAAAGGGCAAAAGAGGCGGCGGAGGCAGAGGCTGTTGAAAAAGTTGAGGAAAAAACCCCAGAGAAACCTCCAGAGGCCATGAAAGTCGAGGAAAAACCCGCAGAAGAAAAAGCTGTTTCAGTCACAGAACTTCCACCCACTGCCCCCACTGCAGAGGAAGAAAAGCCTGAAAAGAAAAGGAAGGCTGCAAGGAAAACTGTGAAGGAATCGGCAGAGGAGGAAACCAAACCCAAGAAAGAGGCGAAAGCCAAAACAAGGGGAAGAAAATCTTCGGAGGAACAAAAAGTTGGGTAGAAAAGGAGGATCAACAACCTTAAAACGTAAACCAGCTCCGAAAATTTGGCCAATTCATAGGAAAGAGTTTGTTTGGACCGTAAAACCGATACCTGGCCCCCACTCCCTTGAAATGTGTTTGCCTTTAACCATAGTGCTTCGTGAAATCCTCGGTTTCGCAAAAACAAGAAGAGAAGCCAAAATAATTGCTTCTCAAGGAAAGGTCTACGTTGATGGAAGAGTTAGACGCGAAGACAAGTTTCCGGTTGGGCTTATGGACGTTGTCTCCTTCCCAGAGATAGACAAACATTTCCGTGTGTTGCCATCCCATAAAGGCTTGATTCTCCATCCAATATCCAAGGAAGAAACAACCTTCAAGCTCTGTAGAATAGAAAACAAAACAACCGTAAAGAACGGACACATACAGTTAAATCTCCACGACGGCTCAAACGTCCTCATAAAAGTAGCGGACCCCAAAAACCCCCAAGAAGACGTCTACCAGACCTTTGACACAGTTCAGCTGAGCCTTCCAGATAGGCAAATTATCAAGCATATAAAAATGAAGGAGAAAGATTTCGCACTTATAACTGGCGGCAAGAACATGGGAAAATACGGCCGGATAATTGAGATTGAAGAGGCGAAGGGCAAGAAACGCAAAGACGCCATAGTAACCATAGAAGATGAGAAGGGAAACCGTTACCAAACAGTTTTAGAATTCGTGTTTGCAATAGGTGAAGAGCGACCCCTCATATCTTTACCGGAGGCTTCATAGAATGTCCGAAGATGAAATAAGAAAGAGATGGGAGGAGAATCCTATGCTTAAACCAAGAATAGAGAAGGTTGTCGTAAACATGGGCGTCGGAAAATCCGGAGAACCTCTGGAAAAGGCCTCAAAAGTTTTGAAGGAGTTGACGGGACAAACCCCGTGCAAGAGAAAAGCAAAGAAAACAATAAGGGACTTTGGCATAAGGAGAGGCGAACCCATAGCATGTATGGTTACGCTTAGAAAACATAAGGCCATAGAATTCCTGAAAAAAGTTTTACACGTTGTTGACTACAAACTTCCAAGGAGCTGCTTCGACCGTCATGGAAACTTCGCCTTCGGCATAAGGGAACACATAGAAATTCCAGGAGTCAAATACGATCCTGAAATCGGCATCTTCGGTATGGACGTCTGTGTGTCGCTTAGTCGGCCGGGCTGGCGTGTTAAGTATAGGCAAAGGGCGAGATCAAAAATTGGCGCTAAGCATGCCTTAACTCCCGAGGAAGCCATGGTTTTTGTTAAGGACATGTTGGGGGTTGAAATAGTCTAGGAGGTGCGCGGAAATATGGCTAAACAGAAGCCTAAAAAAGTGCGAAAATATGGTAAGGGTTCAAGGCCGTGTGTAAGATGTGGATCTTACGGGCCGATTATCCGGCGTTATAATTTATATTTGTGTAGGCATTGTTTTAGGGAAGTGGCTAAAAAACTGGGTTTCAAAAAGTATGAATGAGGAAAGAGGCTATGGATGTGCTGGCAAACGGTTTGACAACAATATTGAATAACGAGATGCGGAACAAACGCGAATGTGTAATTAGCCCAGCCTCTAAACTTCTTGGTAAAGTTTTGAGGGTTATGCAGCTTCACGGTTACATTGGCGAGTTCGAGTTTATAGATGATGGGCGCTCTGGAAAATTTAAGGTTCAGCTTTTAGGTAGAATAAACAAGTGCGGCGCCATTAAGCCTCGTTTTGCCGTAGGCGTGGGCGAGATTGAAGATTGGGAGAAGAAATTTTTGCCTTCCAGAGATGTTGGACTATTAATCATTTCAACATCGAAGGGAGTGCTTTCCCACAGAGAAGCCAAAGAGAAAAAGATTGGAGGGAGACTTCTAGCCTTCGTATACTAGCGGGGGTTCACAATGCGAGCCGTTGAAGTTTCAAAAGTTCTGCAGATTCCAGACGACGTTGAGGTTACACTAGAGGGCAAAAGGGTAACCGTTAAAGGAGCCCTTGGCACGCTTACAAGAGATTTTTCATACGCCCCCATCTCAATGGAGCTTCAGGGAAAAACCCTCCGGATATGGGCTAACTGGCCGCGAAAAAAGGAAAGTGCCCTTGTCGGCACTGTTTACGCTCACATTAATAATATGATTACGGGAGTCAGAAAAGGTTTCACTTATAAACTGAAAATAGTTTTCTCCCATTTCCCTATATCAGTTAAGGTTCAAGACAACATGGTTCTAATTGAGAATTTTACAGGGGAGAGGAGTCCACGGAAAGCGAAAATAGTTGGCAACGCGAAGGTTAAGGTTTCAGGCGACGATGTGATTGTTCAGGGAATAAACATTGAGGAGGTTAGCCAAACAGCGGCAAACATTGAGCAAGCAACCAAGATAAGGAGAAAAGACCCGAGGGTTTTCTTGGACGGCATATACCTATACGAACGCAAAGAGGGGATGGATTAAAATGAGCAAGTCTGAAACTGCGGTTTTAGAAAGGGAAAAAGCCCTTCGTTTAAGGGCTAAAGTGAAAAAGAAGAAGCCGGACTTTGTAAGGCAGGAAAGCTGGAGATACGACCGGTTAAAGGAGAATTGGCGTAGACCAAAAGGCATAGACAATAAAATGCGGAGAAAAATCAAGGGCTGGCCGCCCACGGTTAATGTTGGATATCGCGGACCGAAAGCCGCTAGGGGCCTCCATCCATCCGGCTATGAGGAGGTTCTGGTCTATAACATTGAAGATCTTAAAAAAGTGAATCCGAAAACACAGGCTGTGCGGATAGCCCACACTGTTGGCAAAAAGAAGAGAATGCAAATCCTTCAAGAAGCGAAGAAAAAGAAAATCGTTGTTTTGAACTTGAGTGAGGTTAAGGAAGAGGTTAAAAAAGCATCCGTTGAAGAAGAAAAAACGGAAAAGGTTAAGGAAAGCGAGGAAAAGGAAGAAAAAGCTGAGGAGGCTGCCGAAAAAGAGAAATCGAAGGCTAGGCGGAAAAAGGCTAGAAAAACCAGTGAAGGAGGGACACAGAAACAGTGACAAATCTAAGAAGCCAACGGCGTTTAGCAGCGCAAATACTGAAAGTAGGGCAGGACAGGGTTTGGATAGACCCCAATAGGATAGAGGATGTGGAAGCCGCCATAACCCGCGAAGAAATTAGGAAGCTAATACATGAAGGTGTCATTAAACCTTTAAAAGAGAAGGGGGTTAGCCGTGCAAGGGCGCGGGTTGCCCATGAAAAGAAAAAGAAGGGCTTAAGGCGCGGACCCGGGAGTAGAAGCGGTGCGGCCAAAGCAAAGGTTTCCAAGAAGGAGGCTTGGATGAACAAGATTCGGGCGTTACGGAAGAGGCTCCGAGAGCTTAAAGCTCAAAAAGTAATCACTGAAAGCACTTATCGGAAGCTCTACGTGATGGCGAAAAGCGGAAGGTTTACCTCCGTAGCAGACATGGAACGCTACATTAAAGCCCATGACTTGTGGAGGAAACGCTGATGGCTAGGGACTCCCGCTACTGTGTTCCATACCGCCGAAGAAGGGAAGGCAAAACCAATTATCGGAAACGGAAGGCTTTAATACTTTCTGGAAAACCGAGGCTTGTGGTTCGGGGCTCGCTTAAAAACGTGATAGTTCAGATAATTGAAGCCAAGCCTAAAGGCGACGAGGTTTTGGTTTCGGCTCACAGCAGAGAACTCCTAAAAAAGTTTGGCTGGAAAGCTCCGAGGGGCAATGTTCCAGCGGCTTATTTGACTGGGCTTCTTTGTGGTTTAAGAGCTAAAGCCAAAGGCATAAGTGAGGCTGTTCTGGATATTGGGCTGCATTCCCCAACAAAAGGTGCAAGGGTCTTCGCCGCTCTAAAAGGGGTTTTGGATGCTGGTTTAACCGTTCCCCACGGGGAGGAGAAGCTTCCAGACGAAGATAGAATTAGAGGCGTACATATAGCCCAGTACGCTAAACTTTTGTCTGCCAACGCTGAAAAGTATATGACAGTGTTCTCCAAATACTTGGAAAACAAGCTTCCGCCGGAGCAGCTCCCAGAACACTTCGCAGAAGTTAAGAAGGCTGTAGTCGCCGCGTTTGAAGGTGGAGGTGGAAGCCATGGCGGATAAAGCCAGCAGCTTAGAACAATGGGTTCCAAAAACTCGCCTCGGAAAGCTAGTTCAAGAAGGCAAAATAACAAGCATCGAAGAAGTTTTCATGGAAGGCTTGCCAATACGTGAGCCCCAGATTGTTGACGTTTTACTTCCAGACCTCCAGGAGGAAGTTATAAACATAAATCTTGTTCAAAAGCAGACGGACGCTGGTGAACGGTCGAGGTTTAAGGCTATAGTTGCCGTTGGAAACAGGGACGGCTACCTTGGACTCGGAGCTGGCAAAGCAAGCCAGGTGCGAACAGCCATTGAAAAGGCGGCGGTGAACGCTAGACTCAACATAGTTCCAATACGGCGGGGGTGTGGAAGCTGGGAATGCGGATGTGGAAAACCCCACTCTGTGCCGTTCCAGGTGGAAGGAAAATGCGGCGGCGTTAGAGTTGTCATAATCCCAGGACCCAGAGGTTTAGGACTTATCGCCAGTGAAGTTGCAAAAGTTATTCTTGGGCTTGCCGGAATAAAGGACTGCTGGACTAGAAGCTACGGCTCAACAAGAACGGTTCCATCTTTCGCTTACGCCGTTTTCGACGCTTTAAAGAAAACCTACAGCCTAATAACTCCCATGGACTGGGTGAGATAGTTGGCTAACCAACCCCAAGAACGCAGGTGCATAGCCGCCGTGAGAATCCGTGGAATCATAAGCGCTCCATTGCAGGTTAGGGAAACCATCCGCATGCTAAACCTAAAAAGAAACAACTATGCTGTTTTGATCGACAACCGCCCATCCTTCCTGGGGATGCTGAAAACAGCGCAAAACTTTGTCACATGGGGAGAAGTTTCAAAAGAAACGATAGCCGAGCTGCTAAAGAAAAAGGGAAGACTTGTCGGAAACAAAAAATTGACTGATGAGTATGCTCAAAAACTTGGCTTTAAATCGTTGGACGAGTTGGCGGAGGCAATATTCAATTGCAAAGTTGAATACTGGAAACTTCCAGATATACAGCCCTACTTCCGACTGCATCCGCCGACAAGAGGTTTTAGAGGAAAAGTGAAAAAGGGCTTCGGCATGGGCGGAGAGCTTGGATATAGAGGCGAAAAAATTAACGATTTGTTGAAAAGGATGATTTAATCTCGCAGCCTTGTGGAAGGCGATACCTTTTATAACCAGTTTACAGATGCCATTATGCTACGAGGGTGAAGGTTCAGAATGAGGTGGCGAAGAAGCGACAAGCGTCCTAAATGGTTTAAGGCTGTGAGAAAACTGGACGAGGCTGAGGGTGCAAGACGCTTGAAACCCATTAAATTTGAATGTTTCAAAACTAGGGGGAATCCATACATTTATCCATATAAGCGGTTGAAAATTGATGGAAAAACTGCTTCTAAGTGGCGGGAACCTAAACCTCTTTTGGACGTTTTCAACGAGGAGAACTGCATAGTTGTTGTTGCAGAGCTTAAAGGCTTCAAAAGGGAAAACATAAAAATCAGTGTGGAGAAGCAGCAGTTAACCCTCTCAGCAAAAGCCCAAAACCGCAGATACTATAAACGCTTAAATTTGCCAGACGCGGTTATCCCAGAATCCATGCACACAACTTATAAGAATGGAGTGTTGGAAATAAGGCTTAAGAAAGCCCTCAAAGAAAGCCCAATAAGCAAACTGGCTGGTTGAAAGATGCCCCATAGGCTAAGAAAGATTCGAAAGAAACGCGGCTCCAGAACGTGCGGCTACGGTAGAGTGGGCCAACATAGAAAATCCGGCTCAAAAGGCTATAGGCGGGCTGGCCGCCACAAGCACGGGTGGACCTACGTCATAAAATATGAGCCCGATTATTTTGGCAAGAAAGGTTTCACATCACCCCAGAGTTTAAGGCGTGTGGTTAAAGCCATAAACGTTGGAGAACTGGAGGAAATGCTGGAAAAATTCCAGCCAAGAGAGGAAAGCGGCAAAATTTTTGTAGACTTGGAAAAGTTTGGGATAACGAAGCTTCTTGGAGCTGGAAAAGTCTCGAAACCTCTTGTGGTGAAGGTGGCTTCATGCTCTAAGGTTGCAGCTGAAAAGATAAGGGAGGCTGGAGGACAAGTCCTAGTGGAATCTATGGAAGAATCTGAAGAGTAGCAGGGTTATTCTATGGCTGGAAGATTCTTAAACGCTTTCAAACCCATTGCAAGAATAATTCCAGAAGTCAAAGCTCCAGAGCGAAAAGTCAGCTTTAACGAAAAAATCTTCTGGACAGCCATGGCCCTAATAATATACCTTGTAATGGCAAGTGTTCCACTATATGGACTTGCTGGAGGAGTAACAGAAAGCTTTGCCCCGTTAAGGGTGATTTTCGCATCCACCAGAGGGACCCTAATGGAGCTTGGAATAGGTCCAATAGTGACTGCTGGCCTAATCCTACAGCTTTTAGTTGGCTCAGCCATGATTGAGTGTGACATGTCAAAACCAGAAGACCGCGCGTTATTCACGGCTGCAAGCAAGGTTTTAGCCCTAATTTTGACAGGTGTTCAGGCTTCAGCTTACATAATAAGTGGTATGTATGGTCAGCTGTATACCCAACTGTCCGGCACGACAGCAATCGTTATTTTTCTGCAACTGCTAGCTGCAGGGGTAATAGTTATGCTTTTAGACGAACTTGTCCAGAAAGGTTGGGGCTTTGGAAGCGGAATAAGCCTCTTCATAATGGCTGGTGTAGCCCAACAAATATTCATGGAATGTTTCAATCCCTCACCACCTGTCGATGAATATGGAAGCGTTGGGATATTCATTGCATTGGCGCAAACAATAATGAGCGGGAAACCTGTAACCGGCCTGTTACTTAGGGGGAATCACCCATCACTCGTGGGGCTGATAGCGACAATAGCGGCTTTTCTAGTGATAATTTATATGGAGGGCGTTAGAGTGGAGCTGCCGCTATCTTATGCTGGCTATCGGGGTTTCAGAAGCCGCTACCCAATCAAGCTATTGTACGTTTCAAACCTTCCAGTAATTTTTGCCTCAGCCCTCTTCGCCAACATATATCTCTTCTCCTACATCCTCTGGAGCCAGCCATGGGGGAAAAACAACTTCTGGGTTAACCTGCTCGGCTCATATAAACTGGAAGGTGATCAATATGTGCCTGCTGGAGGCTTGGTCTATTATGTGACTTCTCCAGGTAACCTTTCAAGAGTGATGGCTGAGCCGTTAAGGGCTTTTGGCTATTTGACGATCCTCGTGATTTTCTGCATTTTATTCTCGATTGTATGGCTTGAAGTCGGTGGGTTAGGTCCATCCACGGTTGCGAAACAGCTTGTGGACGCTGGCATGCAGATTCCCGGCTATAGGCGTTCCGGAAAGGCTGTTGAACAAATTCTCAAGCGTTATATTCCAACGGTCGCCGTTTTAGGCGGGATAATAGTCGGGCTTATTGCCGGTTTATCCGATTTCTTCGGAGTCTTCGGTTCAGGCATTGGGATTCTCCTTTCAGTTGGTATAATCTACCAGTACTACGAAATTCTAGTGCGGGAAAGGGCGGCTGAAATGTACCCAGCCTTCAGAAAAATACTCGGAGGCTGAGAGAAGAGGCGATAACAATGTTGCCCACATCCCCTCCCGGGTCTACACTTTTCTTTTTCTCAATGGCCGCTGCAATCACTTTCTTAATGAACCTTGCAAACCGTCTCTTCACAGACCCCGAGAAGCTAAAGGCTTGGAGGAAAGAAATCTCAGACTATTATAGACAGTTGCGTGAAGCCCAAAAAAGCGGAGATAAGAAGCAGATGGAGAAGCTTATGAAAAAACAGCAATACATAATGCAGCTTAACGCCAAAATCTCTATGCAATCATTCAAAGTAATGCTCATCTTCATTGTCCCCCTATGGATTGTTTGGCTCTTTCTTGGTGGAATATATAGCGGAGCTCAAATTGCTTTTTTCCCAGGTGTCGGATGGGACCTACCCGTCCCATTGTTCGGGTCGTCCCTATTTTGGTGGTATATGTTATGCTCCTTTCTTTTCAGCACAGTCTTCTCCCATTTATTCGGCTTAGTTAGCGTGGAGTGATGGAACATGCCGCGACCAGCCTTGCGGACTAGAAGTAAGAAAAGGGTTTCAAAAGCTTTGCCGGGTGGGCGAACAAACGTGCATTTTAAACGTGAAATCCCAGCTACGGCTAGATGCAGTGTCTGTGGCAACCCGCTTGCGGGCTTTCCTCGTTTGCTTCCGTCAGAGATTAGAAAACTTAATCGCTCGAAAAGAAGGGTTTCAAGGATTTACGGCGGGCAAGTCTGCCCAAACTGTCTCAAAACAGCGTTAAAACAGGCGGCTAGAACCATAAGCACCCCAGCTGAGGCCAGCTGATGGCCAAAGAGCCCATTGTTATCTGCATCTGCGGCATGGCTGGAAGCGGAAAAAGCACGGTAGCCAAAAAACTGGCTGAAAAATACGGCTTAAAATATTATTCTGGAGGAGACGCGTTAAAGGCCTTAGCCATAGAAAAAGGCTACAAACCCGTTGAAAAGGGTTGGTGGGAAAGCCCTGAAGGCTTATCTTTCCTAGAAAACAGAGAGGAAAACCCAGAATTCGACAAAGCTGTGGACAAAAAACTTTTGGAAGTGGCGGAGCAAGGCAACGTTATACTTGACAGCTGGACCATGCCGTGGCTTCTTAAAAAGGGATTCAAAATATGGCTGGAAGCCTCTCTGAGGAAAAGGGCTGAAAGAGTTGCCAAAAGGGATGGGATAAGCGTCGAAAAAGCCCTAAAAGCCTTAAAAAGCAAGGAGGAGAAAACAAAAGCCATTTACAAAAAGCTTTATGGGTTCAGCCTAGGAGAAGACTTCACACCGTTCCACTTAATATTGGACACAGATAATTTAACAGCAGAAGAGGTCTTTCAAACCTTAATCGCCGTTCTGGATAGGATGGTCTTCAACAAATAACCATTTTTCGCAATTTTTAAAAACACATCAAGCTGAAAATCCTATATAAGCTCTCCTTAACGTCACAAGTCCCTTAAAGAGGGAAAAATCTGGAAAACATAATCTCGAGTTTAGTTATGGACGCCCTTCAAGCCGTTGTTTCTAATTTATTGCAGGTTGTTGGCGAAGCCCTCCAAGCATTGCTTGTCTTCAACATCCTTTTCATATGCATGTTTTTTCCATTAGATGGATCGCTGAAAAGAAAGATGGCAATTCTTGCCACGGGAAACATTTTTTGTTTGATTTTGAACATGTTGTTTTCCATGTTTGCAGTCATTCTTGACGCCTCTATGGGTGACTTTTCTAAGGCGTTATTTGCCGTTTTAAGCCCATTGTTTAATTTGCTTTGGATTGTTTCTTTTTGGTCTGTAAGCCTAACATTTTTGGCAAGGTCTAAGCATGGCGGGTGATTATGTTTATCGAAGTTTTGGAAATATTGTTCCTCTTTTTGACTGCTGTTATGGTTGCTTACCTAGTCCGCCACTACATTTTCACTCTGGCGGTGCTTAAAAACAGCCAAAAAAAGAAGGCGAACCCAAGCTTCGAGAGTACAATTTATAAGCCGACGGTTTCGGTTCTGATACCCGCCCGCAACGAGGAACGCGTTATTGGTAGGCTACTTCAAAGGATGACTGAGCTGACGTATCCAAAGGATAGGTTGCAAGTGATAGTTATAGACGACGCTTCGCGGGACGAAACTGGAAAAATAGCTGAACAATATTCTAAAGCCTACAACTACATTAAGGTGATTCACCGCAGCGAACGCGAAGGCGGACGCGGGAAGGCTTCAGCCTTAAACGCTGGATTAAGATATGCTGACGGCGAAGTAGTCCTCTGTTTTGATGCAGACTATTACCCTCAGAGAGACATCGTTGAAAAACTTGTAAAAGAGTTTGCAGATCCAAAGGTTGGGGCAGTTCAAGGCAGAGTCGTAGTTTTAAACGAGCCGCAAAACCTTGTTACAAGGCTTGTTTCGCTGGAAAGGATAGGCGGATACCGTGTAGACCAAGAAGCCCGCGACAAGCTTAATTTAATAACCCAGTTTGGCGGCACCGTTGGAGGCTTTCGCCGACAGCTTTTGGAAAAGCTTGGCGGATGGGACGGGCAGATGCTTGCAGAGGACACAGACCTAACTTTCAGAGTTTACCTTGCAGGCTACAAGGTCAAATATGTTTTAGACGCCGAATGTTACGAGGAGGCTGTTGATAGCTGGCGAGCCTACTGGAAACAGCGATACAGATGGGCGAAGGGACACATGCAATGCGCTTTCAAATATTCCCTAAAACTCTTAAAAAGCGACAAGCTCACATTCGCCCAAAAAATTGATGGAATACTCTTATTGAACGTCTATTTTATGCCAATCATAGTTCTCGTTTCATGGATCGTTGGCATCCCACTTTTTGTTTTGAAATTTTCTCAGTGGCTCTCCCCATTTTGGGCTGCCATGCTCATTTCCATGTATAGTGTTGTGGGAAATTTTGCGCCCTTCTATGAGGTGAGTGTCGGCACATATTTGGATGGTAGAACGCATGCCCAATGGCTTATCCCACTCCTAGTGTTTGCGTTTTTGTATAATATTCCAATATGCACGAAGGCCTTTCTAGATCTTTTATTCTCAAAGTTAACCGGAAAAGTTGGCAATCATTGGGAAAAGACGACGCACTCCGGGAATGGAAACTCTTATATTATAAAGCTTCTAAACCACTGAAAAAGGTAGGAATGATTCCGAGTCCGAATTTGCTTTCGATGATAACTGTATTTTTTGGCATATTATTCTTTCTCATCCTTACCTTTCTGCCATCAATAGTTGAACTTAAAAAGCCAAAAGATCCAGGACCAAGAATCATCGTTGAATATGATCATATCTATCTTAGCGATCTAGAAAATAGAAAAAGCGAAGATGGTGAACTCAAAGCTAACGTTTCAATTCTCGGAGAGATTGTGGCAATTTTAACCTTTCTGCCCGATCTGGAATCTTAAGCTTGTGACGTTAGAGGTCTTTCAATTCTAAAAGTTTATAGACAGAGTTTACAGTGACTAGAATTCCAGAGTAGTGGTTGAAATGCAAATTTACGTGGTTACAGCGTCCATAAACCCGCTGGAAAATCTTTGCACGCTTGCTAATTGCTCGCTTTCTTCAGACGAGATTAAAGTTCTGGTTATAGATGAGGGTGACGAAGGCATTCGCAAAATAAACAAGAAACTTTTGTCGAGTTTACCCCACGAGTTTTATGGACCAAAGGAAAGGGCAGCATGGTTCAAGCATGCATTTGGGCAATCCTACCAAAAATATCTCAAGCTTATTCCTGAAAGATGTCATGCGGAGACATCCTTTGGTTTCTTAAAAGCTTACGAAGACGGAGCAGATGTTGTGTTAGAGCTTGATGATGACGTTGAACTATCTGAAGGCTTTCTGGAAGCCCACATTGACAACCTTTTCAGCGAAGGCGGCGTGACTGTAAACGCTTCTGGGAAATGGTACAATACCATTGAAAACCTCAACCTAAACATTAACCATACAATTTTTCCAAGAGGGCATCCTTACGATTCAGCGTGCAGAAGTGAGAACTACACATGGATTGATAATGGTGGAAAATGTGTTTTAAACATGGGACTTTGGAGCGGTCATCCCGATTTAGACGCTTTGACAATACTTTATTATGGTGGAATTGATGGCAAGGGTCCAATAAAAAGTATGGGACATAAAAGGGACAAGGTGATTTTGGAAAAAGGAACTTACTTCGCAGTTTGCAGCATGAACACTTCTTTCTTGCCAAAAATTGTGCCAGCCTTTTACCAACTTTACATGAATTTCAAAGGCATCGACAGATTTGACGACATCTGGTCAGGGGTTTTTCTTAAGAAGATCGCCGATCATGTGGGTGATAGTCTTTGTTTGGGCAAACCTTCTGGAAAACATGTTAAGCGAAGTAGGAGCATCTTTAAGGATTTGCTTAAGGAAGTGAACGGGTTAGAGATGAATGAAAACTTGTGGAAAATATGTGAAACTGTAGACTTTTCGGCTAAAACTTACGCAGACTGCTATCTCGAGCTGGCTGATCACGTTGAGAAGAACTTAAATGTTTTGGCTAAGCGTCCAGAACACGTGGACTTTTGGAAAGTTCAAATAGAAAACATGCGAAAATGGGTTGAAGTAACAGACAAAATATCGTAACCAAAGCTTTCGGGTGGTTTTCCCTTTTGCCAAAAAAGTGGCCGATGGTCTCCGTGGTTGTGGTCAACTTTAAGGGAACAAGCCAACTTGAAAAATGTTTGAACTATTTAATGCAAACAAACTATCCATGTTACGAAGTGGTTGTTGTAGATTGTTTAACTGAAAATTTGGAGTTTTGGATTAAGCAACGTTTTCCAAAAGTGAAAGTTGTCCATTACGATCATGACATTGGGCCTTCAGCTTCCCACAACGTTGAAAGACGCTTTTTAAACTCGGAAAGCAAGTATTTGGCTTTTCTTGACAACGACGCCTACGTAACCGAAAACTGGCTGATTGAACTTGTGAAAGTTGTGGAGAACAACGAAAAAGTGGGCGTTGCTCAGGCAAAAATATTGATGACGCAAAACGATAGGCTTATGGACAATGCTGGAATAGCTTTAGACGCCTTAGGAACATGGTACACTACAAGAGGCTTAAAAGCGGAAGAGTTCCAAAACATTACTGAAATTTTCGCTGCGTCTTCAGCTGCGTGTTTAGTGCGTTTGGAAGCTTTTGAGAAAGCCGGGGGCTTCGATTCAGAATACTTCATTTACGACGATGATACGGATTTTTCCTTTAGGGTGAGACTGCTTGGATACAAAATAGTGCTGGTTCCCTCAGCCGTGGTTTTCCATGACGGGGATCCCATTAGAGCCTTAAATCCGCGGAAGCTATGGCACTCCGTTAAAAACAGAATCTACACAATGGTCAAGAACTATGAATTAAAAAACCTTTGGTGGAGGCTTTCCCTCTACTTGTTTCTTACATCCCTAGCTGGAATTGGATTCGCGTTAGCTGGCCGCTTCCTAGAGGCGAGAGAAACCCTTCGAGGAGTGTTCCATCCCCTCCTAAATTTTAGGGGAGTTTTGAGAAAAAGGGCTATTGTACAAGCCTCTAGGAAGGTTAGGGACTCAGATTTTTTCAAGCGAGGCTTTATTAGAAATGATATTGGCGCAACTGTTGCAGACATCAAATTAAAAGTAAGACAAATCCTTTAATAACCCCATTTACAGTTGCAAGGATTGGTTGAAGATGGCGTTTCTTGAATGCACCGCTTGTGGTTCAAAGTTTAACGCTTTTCCACCGCAGATTTCCTGCCGCAATTGCGGTGGCATGCTGGAATACCGATATGATTATGAAAAGTTTAGAGCAGTAAAGTTTACAGAACGCTTTTCTTTTTGGCGGTACAAGCAATTTCTGCCAGAAGTTAAAAACGTTGTTTCCATGGGGGAGGGTGGAACACCTCTTCACAAAGCTCACAGAGTAATCAAAAACACAGGGTTTACCAACTTTTACTTCAAGGACGAAACGAGAAACCCAACAAACTCTTTTAGGGATAGATGTGCCGCCCTTTTAGTTTCAAACGCTTTAGATTTAGGCTGTCGATCCATTGTGTGTGCCACGAATGGAAATCTCGGCGCTTCTTTGGCGGCTTACTGTGCAAAGTTTGGGCTTGCTTGTTATGTTGTTGTTCCTAGAAATGTTGATATGGGAAAGCTTGCTCAAATGCTTGTTTATGATGCTGTGGTCGAGGAATATGGCGAAATAGTTGATGACTCGTTGAGGAGGGTTGGAGAAATTGCTAGAGAGACAGGTTGGTATCAAGGTTCATTTGAATTGAATCCTTTAGGTTTAGAGGCGCTTAAAACCATAGCTTACGAAGTTTTTGAGCAGATGGGTGTTCCAGACTGGTTCATAGTTTCCATGGGTAGTGGCGGAACCCTTTACGCTGTATGGAAAGGCTTTAAAGAGCTTGAAAAGGCTGGCAAAATAAATGCTTTGCCAAAAATGGTTGGAGTTCAAGCTGAAGGCTGCTCACCAATAGTTAATGCTTATATGTGGAAAACTCGTGAACCCGTCTTAAAAACAAAGCCTTTTACTCACGCCCTTGCTATTTGGGTTAGAAACCCCACATATGGAGTTTTAGCCCTAAAAGCCATCAGAGAATCCGACGGTTTGGCCGTGGCAGTTTCCGACGAGGAAATTTTCACCGCAGAGAAGGAAATAGCGAAATTTGAAGGAATTTTCGCCGAACCAGCAAGCGCCGCGACATATGCCGCTGCCAAAAAGCTTGCAAATCAAGGTTTAATGGACAAGAGAGATAAAATCGTGTGCTTAATTACTGGAAGTGGGCTTAAGGCTACCGATGTTCTGCAAGCCTTGACGAAAAAGAAGAAAACTGCAGTTTTAGGCTTGGAACTAAGCACTAAGGAGAAGATATTGAGGATGTTAAGCGAGAAAGACGCGTATGGTTATCAGCTGTGGAAGGAACTTGGAAAGGTTATGACAAGAGCCGCAGTCTACCAGCATCTAAACGAGCTCTTAAGCAAGGGGCTCATTGCAAGCTACGAGAGGGATGGACGAAAATTTTTCAAAATCACAAAGCGTGGAGTAAAAGTCCTCCAAGCTTTTGACGACCTAAAACTTCTGCTAGCTTAACAGCTTGGGCGATAAATTAAAATAGTTAAGTTACAACTATACTAGCTTTGCTGGTGTTTAGCCAACATGAAAGGTAAAGACATAACAAAGCAGCTAAGCGCAACAGCCGTTTTTACAGCTTTAGTATGTATAGCCACAATAAGTTTCACGGTTTACGTGCCAAGCACTAAAGGATACTTCAACATTGGCGAGACAATGGTTTACACAGCGGCAATTCTTTTCGGCCCATTCGTTGGCGGCTTTGCCGGCGGAGTTGGCTCTATGCTTGCCGACGTTCTTCTTGGCTACTACTATTATGCTCCAGCAACGCTTGTTATTAAGGCCGTTGAAGGATTTGTTGTTGGTTTCCTAAGCAGAAAGGGACGAGCCTTCGCCAAGACATATACCAAACGTGAACTAAAGTTTTTCACCGTTGAAATGGGAGCTCTTGTTGGCGCCCTTATAAGCCTAGTGGGTTTCCTATATTACAGCGGCTTTGTCGAACTTTATTCTGGAATTTTCTCCACAGAAAATCCAACATCAAACTTCTATATTCCCGCAGAGTTTTGGTTTGGAATAGGCGCACTTGCCGTTTTAATGATCGGGTTTCTTGCGTTAGTCTCTGAACCAGAGTATGGTTTCACTATTATTTCATGTATTTTTGGAGGACTGCTTATGGTTTTCGGCTACTTCCTCTATGAACAGTTTTTCCTAGGTGTTTTTGCCATTGCCGAAGTTCCCATAAACGTTGGGCAGATGACCGTTGGGCTTATTACAGCAACACTAATAGTAAAAGTTGTTAAACGCACACTGCCACAACTTAAAAGCTAGAGGAGACCGAAATTGAAATTGCCCTTTGGCAAGGTTCCAGTTGAAATATTGGAAAAAATAGTCTTCAAAAATTTAGGAACAAAACGACAAGAAGTCGTATTAGGGCCTTCCGCCGGCTTTGATGGCGCAGTGATAGATCTTGGCGAAAAATCCTTGATAGTTTCTATGGACCCAATAACCGGGGCCGTCGAGCAAATAGGGTGGCTTGCAGTCAACGTTAACGCTAACGATGTGGCTACCTTCGGAGTTGAGCCAGCATTTTTCTCTTCATGCATCCTTCTGCCGGAAAACGCTGACGAGCAAACCGTTGAAACCATATGTTCGCAAATGAATAGGGCTTCGAAAAATCTTAGAATGGCTATTATAGGGGGACACTGCGAAGTCACACCTGGACTTGCCAATCCAATAGTGATCGGCTGCGCCATGGGCGTAACCAGTAAGGGAAAATATGTAACGGCCGGAGGCGCTAAACCGGGCGACAAGCTGATACTTACAAAAAGTGCTGGAGTAGAGGGAACAGCAATACTTGCAACGGAACGTTACGACTTGCTTCTGAAAAATGGGTTTGACGACTCGTTGTTGAAGTCGGCGCAGAGATTTTTCGAAAAAATAAGCGTTGTAAAAGAGGCTGTTTTAGCCTTTAAAACTGGCGGTGTAAACGCTATGCATGACCCAACAGAAGGCGGTGTCTTAGGAGGCGTTTACGAAATGGCTGTCGCGTCAAACTTGGGCGTAAAAATTTTTGAAGAGAAAATCCCCGTTGCAAAAGAAACCGTTGAAATCTGCAACTTTTTTAGAATAGACCCCTTAAAATTGATAAGCTCCGGGGCCTTACTTATAGCGTCAAAACCAGAGTATGTAAAAAAAATCGTTGAAAAATTAGATAAAAATGGGATTGAAGCCTCAGTTATAGGTGAATTCCTAGCAGCAAAAGACCAGCTTCTTCTCGTTCGAGAAAACGGTACTATAGAGGTTCTTCGTCCCACGGGCGATCATTTGTGGCTTGCCCTTAGCAAACATACATAAGCTAAAGTAGACCTTAAAACAATGTTAAGAGGAATAGGCATGTTAAGTTCACGTCTTGGAAAAGTTTTCATAACAGGCGGCGCCGGTTTCATTGGAAGCCATTTAACCGACAGGTTGTGCACGGAAAATGTGGATGTAGTTGTTTTCGATAATCTAAGCGCGGGAAAACTAGAGAACATTGAAAAGTGGCTGAGTGCGCCCAACTTCCAGTTTGTCTTGGGCGATCTTTTGTTTCCGGATAAAATTCTAAGGCCTTTGAAGGGTTGTGAAACGGTTTTTCATTTTGCGGCAAACCCTGAAGTCAAGATAAGCTCGGAAAACCCTAAGTTGCATTATGAACAAAACGTGCTTGCAACCTTTAACCTATTGGAGGCTGTTCGCAAAACTGACAGCGTTAAAACCCTAATTTTCGCTTCTACATCAACGGTTTATGGGGATGCCCAGCAAATACCAACAACGGAAAGCTACGCGCCTTTAAAACCAATCTCGGTTTATGGTGCCTCTAAACTGGCTTCAGAAGCTCTAATAACAAGCTATGCCCACACCTATGGCTTCAAAGCAGTCATTTATAGGCTTGCAAACATTGTTGGTTCCAGAGCACAACACGGAGTGATATGCGACTTCGTTAAAAAGTTAAAAGAGAATCCAGAAAAGCTTGAGATCCTTGGAGACGGAACACAGAAGAAATCTTATCTACATGTTGATGACTGCATAGACGCAATTTTGTTCGGCATGAACTTTACACGTGAAAAAGTGGAAATCTTTAATGTCGGCTCAGAAGACCAAATAACTGTTAAAGAAATAGCCGACATAGTCTGCAGAAAAATGGGATTAAAAAATGTCAAATACGTATTCACGGGCGGCGTCGATGGCGGGAGAGGATGGAAGGGAGACGTAAAATTTATGCTCTTAAACATTGATAAAATTAAGAAGCTAGGCTGGAAGCCTAGGCTGAACAGTCGGCAAGCGGTGGAGAAGGCTGTAGAAGAAATCCTAAAGGGTGAATAAACCCTGAAGGAATGATGTTTGAAAAAGAATAAAGTTTACCCAAGAGTTTCGATAATAATTCCAGTTAAAAATGGAGCCGCGAAAATAAAGGACCTTCTGGATTCCTTGATGCATGTTGACTATGACAGAGACAAGCTTGAAATAATAGTTGTCGATGGAGGTTCAACCGACAGCACACGAGAAATAGTCTCTAAATATCCCGTGAAACTTGTGGTTGAGAAAAAACCCGGGGTTAATGCTGCAAGAAACGCTGGTATAAAAGTCAGCACTGGAGAAGTTATAGCCTTCACAGACCACGACTGTGTTGTTCCAAAAGACTGGGTCAAGAAAATAGTCAAAAACCTTCAACATCCAGAAGTTGGATGTGTTGGCGGTCAGATTTTAAGGTATAACGACGAGTTTTTAGCACGGTACGCTGATGAAAGCATAATCCCCGTAATGCGAATATTCAAGAAGAAAACGTTATTGAGTAGGATAAGCTCACCAGCATATTATCCCGTTGGATGCAATTTCGCCGTGAAAAGGGAAGCCATAGAAAAAACGGGGTTCTTTGATGAACGGTTCGAGTATGGTTTTGACGAGTTAGAGTTTGCCGAGAGGGTTTGCGAGAAAGGATATAAAATACTGTTAACTCCAGAAATCATTGTTAAGCATAAACATCGCTCAAGCTTGTCTGAGCTTCTTAAGCAAGCGTTTCGTTACGGACAAGGTGGAGGCTTAGTGCCAAAAATTAAGGGAGTTAACAGCGTACTATCTAAATGGATTTTATTAAGTATCACTGCCTTCTCCATATGGTTTTTTGTAATCTTATCTTTAACTATATACGAACTTTTAACGTGGTCAACTGACCTTCTAATGACATTGTTTGCGCTTCTACTTTTCCCTATTGTAGGGCTTATGGCGTTATACACTTACAGAACGTTTCACTTAAAGGATGGAATGTATAAGCGTATATTGATTTATCCTCTAATAGACGTCGCGCGCTCTTTGGCTTTTATAGCCGGGGTGACGTTACGTATACTGAAACCATGGGGGCAGAAGTCTTCTTTGAAAACTTTTAACATTAAAGTTAAGCGTTAAATTAGGAAAATGCTAAATTTGCGTGTCTAGTATTGTATGTGATTTGCGGGTAGATTGTGATGGCGGAAAAAGAAGACCCTGTTAAACTGCACAAGGACGGGAATACCCTTTACGAGCTTGGCAAGTATGAGGAGGCGAAGGAAAATTTTCTGCGTGCTTCCGAGCTTTACCTGAAGACAAACAATTTCTTTGACGCGGCATATTCGCTTTTTAAAGCTGGCGAGTGTGCTTTCATGCTTAAAGATTACGAGAAAGCCGTCGAACACTTTCTAAAATCTGCAGAATTGTCCTTCAACAAGGGCTTTGACAGGTTTGGGGTAAGCGCGCTCGAATATGCGCGGGACTGCTATAAGGCTTTGGCGCAAAAAGAGAAGGCTGAGGAAATAGAGATGAAAATAAAAGAGGTTAAAAAGCGGCTGGAGGAATCTTTCTAACGCCTCCTCGCCTCCATCTTTCCTTTGTGCAACCTATTTAACAAAGCTTACAAAAATTTCTATTAGGAAAGTTGAAAAGGTGAACCATGCCCGCCTCCTTTAGGGCTCTTGCAGAGTTATGCGAAAAACTGGAGGGTATGAAAAAGCGCACGTTAATGATTAGTCTAGTTTCCGATTTTCTTAAAACTTTAGAACCTGAGGAAGTTGAGCCTGCTGTTTCCATGATTTTGGGGAGGGCTCTTTCGAAATATAGCGAGCACGCTTTAGAAGTGAGTTGGGCTACGTTGAGCGAAATAATTAGGCGTATAACTGGAGTGGACTGGAAAGTTTTCACCGACGCGTTCAGCAAAACCGGGGATATCGGCGCGGCAACAAAAATTCTTTTTGAAAGTAGCGGGGTTAAGAGGCAGCTTTCACTTTTCGAGAAGGTTTTGACAATAAACGATGTTCGCAAGAGCTTCGAAGCTATAGCTGAGGCTGTTGGGCCTGGTTCCAGAGAGAAAAAGGAACGCCTTCTAGAGGCTTTGTTGAGTGCTGCATCGCCGCTTGAAGCCAAATACTTAGTCAAAATAATTATTGGAGAGATGCGCACGGGCTTTCACGAAGGCTTGATGGAACAAGCAGTTTCCGAGGCTTTTCACGTTCCGCTTGACGCCGTTCAAAGGGCTAGCATGGTGCTGGGCGACATTGGTGTCGTAGCAGCAATTGTTAGAGCTGGGGGGAAAGAATGCCTTCGGAAGGTTGGCTTCAAGGTTTTCAGACCAGTCAAACTTATGTTGGCGCAGATGGCTAACGATGTGGCTGAAGCCCTAAAAGAGCACGGTGGAAAAACAGCCCTAGAATACAAGCTTGACGGTGCAAGAGTCCAAATCCATAAAAAGGGCGGAAATGTCAAGATTTTTAGCCGCAGACTAACAGATGTTACCGAAAGCCTACCAGAAGTTGTTGAAACCGTCAAGCGTAATATCAAAGCTGAAAGTGCAATTCTGGAAGGGGAAGTTATAGCGGTTGACGGTGAAGGCCACCCTCTTCCTTTCCAGCATTTGATGCGAAGGTTCAAACGAGTTCATGAAATTGAAGATGCAGCCTCAACAATTCCAGTTAAACTATTCCTTTTCGACATCCTCTACCTAAACGGGCAAAGTTTAATAGCGCTTTCATACCTTCAAAGAAGACAAATTTTGGAGGAATATGCCGGAGAAATCCCTTTGACAAAGCAGATTATAACAGACAGCGTTGAGGAGGCTGAAAGGTTTCTTAAAGAAGCCTTAAACGCTGGACATGAGGGGCTTATGGCTAAAAAAATTGACAGCGACTATGTTCCAGGCATCCGTGGGAAACGTTGGCTTAAAATCAAGCCGACGCTTCCCCCTCTTGACTTGGTGATTGTTGCGGCTGAATACGGTTATGGAAAAAGGCACAGGTGGCTTTCAGACTATTATTTGGCGGCCCGGGACGCTGAAACAGGCGAGTTCCTAACGGTTGGAAAGACTTTTAAGGGTTTAACCGACGCCGAAATCGTTGAAATGACAAAACGCCTCAAAGAACTCGCAGTAAAAGAAGAACCTAGAAGAGTTCTTGTAGTTCCAAAAATAGTTGTTGAAGTTGCCTACAACGAGATTCAGAAAAGCCCAAAATACAAGTGCGGTATGGCGTTGCGGTTTGCACGAATAACCCGCATAAGAGACGACAAGACTCCTGAGGAGGCTGACACCATACAGAGGGTTAGAGAGATTTATGCAAGCCAGTTCTCCCAAAAGGGTAATATAAGACTTTAAAACAGCAAATAAACCTTGAAGGCTGATTTAGAATGGCAAAGACGAGAAAACCCAAAATTACTTACAGCCAATTTTACAGCCGCCAGCTCGCCCTCAAAGAGCTTGGCAAAGAAGGCCAAGAAAAACTTTCAAAGTCAAAAGTCGCAATTGTAGGGCTGGGCGGCCTTGGAACAGTTTCATCGCTTTACCTCGCATTGGCAGGTGTGGGAAACCTACGCCTAATAGACCAGGATACCGTTGAACCCCACAACCTTCATAGACAAGTCTTGTACACGCCCAAGGATCTAGGTTATCCAAAAGCTGAGGTTTCAGCAAAAAGGCTCATGGAAATAAACCCCTTCATAAACGTCGAACCCGTTCCTGAAAACATAAACGTTGACAATGTTGAAAAACTGCTGGGCGGTGTTGACTGTGTTGTCGACGGTTTGGACAACATGCGAACCCGCTACTTGGTGAACCGCACATGTGCAAAACTTAAAATTCCATACGTTTTCGGCGCAGCCATAGGCGTCGAAGGCAACTTATCGGTTTTCGCTCCACCAGAAACTCCGTGCCTCGAATGTGTCTTGCCGAATATTAGCGACGACGCCTTGCTTACATGCGATGTTAGAGGTGTTCTGGGCGCGACGCCCGGAATAATTGGCACTATGGAAGCCATGGAAGCCATAAAACTGTTGGCTGGGATAGGCACACCCCTAAAAGGCAAGCTCATGATATGCGATTTCAACGACATGTACTTCACCACCATAGAAATCTACAAAAGGCCAGACTGCCTGGCATGTAGAGGCGAATCAACAACTCGGAAAACCCGCGAAAAACTCGTATGGATGTGCGGCCGAAACACAGTCAACATAAACCCGGAAAAACCAATACTAAACATGGAAAAAATTCACGCAAAAATAAAAGAAAACTTCAAAATCCGCCTAAAAACCTCAACCGCAATAGTCTTCACACACAAAAATTATGAGATAACAATATTCAACGGAGGGCGCACACTAATAAAAAATGTTCCCAACGAGGAAACCGCCATAGAAATCTACAACGAAATTAAACACAAAATAGGCTTAGACTGACAACATTTATTACTATAAAAACCTCTAAACAACTACAGAAAACGCCGGGGTGGCCGAGCGGTTCAGGCGGCTGCCTGCAGAGCAGCTATACGTGGGTTCAACTCCCACCCCCGGCTTTTCGGAATGAACCCCCAGACTTTTAGCGTTGTCATTTACGTTTTCTGAAGAATTTGGCTCCATTATGCTCGCATACATATTCAAATCCAGCTTCAATGAGGGACTTTATTTCATCACTTTGTAGAAGCAACTTTGCATACGTAGTCATCTTCATTTTTGAAATCCACAAGTTAAGTATATATCAAAGTGTTTTTTTAATGTTTTTATGGCCGAGCGGCTTCATAATGTGGAAAATATCCTTAGTTTTATGATATTTGATTGTAGCCTTCCAACGTCTGAAAGTGTGGAATGTTACCTGAAGCAGACGTGGGTTCTGCAATGGGATGGTCCAAAGGCTAAGCAACACTTCGGACAATTCACTATATTTATACTAAAACCTCCAGCCCTTCAGTTATTTCGTTTCAAAATTATACTTTCATGGAATGATTTTTAAGTGCTAGCTAACATTTGAAGATTGGCTTACGCCGCCGCTTTATAGGAAGGCCAAAGAAGCAAACAGTAGGTGAGATTATGACTAAAGAGTCTGTACTAACATTTGTAGAGTTGGGTAAAAGTTTTGGCTTTCGCGTTGGGACGAAGATTCAGGCATTGGATTCCGCATGGGGGGTTGATGTGTTTAATGATTGTTTGTTTTTGGCGCATATAAAATTTGAGCAAAACAGAAAGTATTTAAGGTGGTGTTATGGCTAAAATATGGAAAGCCGCTGTCGCGTTCGTGCTTTTAGCCCTCGCGTGCTCTACCCTCTATTTCTCAGTGTTGAACATCCAACTTTCATATCGCTTAAAACACGCTGAGCAGGAGAATGGTGCGCTTAAAGCCGAAAACGAAGCCATGCGCGGCGAGCTGAACAGCCTAGTACAAAACTACTCGTCGCTTGAAGCGGCGTATGCTTCGCTAAACGCATCGTACGCCGACCTTCTGCAGGAGCGTTTAGCGCTTGAAGCGAAATGCGACGCCTTGGAGGACGCATACCGTCAGCTCAACGCATCCTACAATCAACTTAACTTAATGTACGTTATCCTCGCCGAGGTGTACTCGGCTTTGAACGCGACATACAATGAGCTTCTCGCGCAGTACTCAGCTTTAAACGCGAGCTACATCATCTTAAGCAACTCCTACGCCAAGCTTTACTCTGCGCTGTATGAGCCGCCGGCCAACAAGACAGTCCCGACAATAGAGGAGCTTAAAGCGTGGTTAGGGGAGGACCCGACTGACAAGATAGCGTACAGCTGGCCGAACTTCGTGTGCGGGGACTTTGCGGTCATGTTAGCTTTCCACGCAAAGCTTATAGACTGGGACATGGGTGTCGTCGGAATTCTCGGGAAAAAAGCCGACGGCGCACGGTTCGACCACGCCTTTAACGCCATAATTTGTGCCGAGGGGCTTGTGTACGTTGAGCCTCAGACCGACGAAGTTTGGTGGTACGAAAACCACAGCGAGATCACGCCTGGAAAGTGGTACGATTACCCAAACTTCGGACAGATCTACGTCGAACAGTACATAATAATTCTCCTCTACGAGTAGGAGCAACTGGCATTGGCCTTAAGCCGAGATAGTGGAGCTGTTGTAAATTTAAAATTCGCGTAAACGCTGCAACAGTCTGGGGAGATATGAGATTCTCGCAAACGTGACAATGGTTCCAAACAGGTGGACAGGACAACAAGTTTAAGATAATGATAAAAATGTTGGTACACGGCTTCAGTTCAGAAGCCAAAACAGCGAACCCATCAAGGGTATTACGTAGCCTTCTTTGTCGTAGTACAATTCATGCTATCAAAAGAAAAGGCTTAATTTTCCAATCTTAAAACTTTTCAGTTTTTACTTTTCAAGCACTGCGTTGACTATTAAGTATATGTCGAGCGATATAATGAATTCT
>CAZZMT010000077.1:0-10388 GCA_964655395.1 uncultured Candidatus Bathyarchaeia archaeon
TGCCCAATATGCTCTTCTATACATCCCAACAATAATCTTTTTCACCTTCCCCTCATTTCTTATCTTCTCCTCAATAACCTTTAATAAAGTGCTTCCAACGCCCATCCTTTGATGTGATGGTTTAACGTACCCGTGCCTAACTAGTGCTGCATCACCTACATATTCGTATCCCATGATTCCAACAATCTCGCCGTCTAATTTGGCTGTTAGAAATTTTATTCTCCCAGCTTCGGAAGAAAACTCTTCTAAACTCATTTGCGGCTCTTTATACGCTTCGGGCGGTAAAACATTTTTATAAGATTTTGCTGCTTCATTTAATACCTCAAGAGCTTCAGTAAACTCCTCTCTTTTAAGCTCCTCAATTTTAACATTATTCATAACGTAATTGTGCTTTGCTTCGGTAAATATATTTTTTAAGGTTTTAGTTTTTGTCTCTCGGATGTAAATGTGCCCAGTTAATCACGGGCTGGGTTTGTTCAACTTCTTCACATATGCTTAAAACCCTATACTTTTTCTAAGTTTTCTTCAAAGATCATCGATAAGTTCAACCCCAACCTCACTCCGTTCTACTAGTAATGTCTAAGTGAAGTGTGGAGAAGTGCTTTCGAGATGCGCATGTGCGTAATTTTGCCTAAGGAATATTAAGCCCGAATGGTATTTTAAGCGCGAAAACTCCTAGTTTTATCTTGAAGCCTAAAAATAAGGCAACATCAGGCTTATTTGGATGCTCAAAGTTGAGTGAAAATATTGAAAAAATCCTAGTTTTACGTCAAAGCTGGAAGTATATCATCTGCTCTATTATGTTCTTCTTCCAATCAGAAAACTCATTATATACTGTTACGACCTCCTTTTCCCAATCTTAAACTTTAACGTGCTTCCTCAAGCAGATCAACTTTAACTCAGCTTATCGCTTAAAAAATTCTCCACCTAACGAACCCCGGAAGACATGGTTTGCTGATTTTTAAACTCACAAGATGTCATGGTTATATGTGTAGCCTTAATGGGTTATACAGGCTATCATTTTTATTTTGTTGGCGCCTTGGATATGATGATTTTATCGTTTTCTATCCATATTTCGACGGGTTGGCCGGGTTGAAGGTTTAGGGCGCGTTCAACATCCCTCGGAATTCTTAAAATGAGGCTTCGTCCTGATTTGGATAGCGTTCTTTTAAGCTTCAATGACATTCATCACACACTCAACACATTTTCACCGCAAACGTTAAATATAACCTTTGTGTGATTATTGTATAGTGAAAATAAGATGAAAAAAGTAATAAAATCACCACACAAAAAGCGGCGCAAACTCTAAGTCGCTGCAAGTTATGATGTTGCCAACTGTGTTAAACCTCTATCTTGCAGGTTGCGATGAAATCACCTTTAACCAAAGGTTTGACGCTTGGCAGGAGAATTCAATACGTTATTTAGGTGACGGAATTGGCGTTGATGTCGTCCTTTAAGCTATCGATTGACGCTCAGACCAATGTCAATCTCTTCGATTACTTAAGAGATAGTCTCGAAGACGTATGTGATCAGTTGGCTAAGAAATTTGGCCTATATGATGGGGCTGGCATGCCTAGGAAAGCCCTTGTAATGGACGGGCTCTTCAGATTCAGTTGTCTGAGCTGCCTTTACAAGTTTTTTACGCAGATGCGTATGGGCAGCCCGAGCGTTGATGCGCTATATATGGAGATGCACCGCTTCGCGGTTAACATTTTAACGGGAACTTTGACACATGCTTTGAACGACGAAGGGTACGGCGTCGACTGTGAGGACAGCCATGAATTTGGCAGAGTTGACGTTGCTATCAAACCATCCCGCTTTGGGGCGTCTGTTGAAGCTAACAACGCAAATGTGGTTGTTGAGGTTAAAACTGGTAGAAGTCTAAGCTTCGCCCAGCTTTTCCGCTACCTGCTACAGCATAGGGAGGCCACACTTATTGTTTGGAGGGTTCCAATGCGCCAGGTTTTCACATTGAAGGGTGAAAGGCTTTACGCGTTGCTCTGCTTATACGCTTCGTCAGCGCTAGCTAGAGCTCTGAGGCTTCTCAACAGCGGCGAACCTGCACCATGCAACCACAAATTACACGATTGTGGAGCTTCAACCGTCATCGAGCCCCAAAAGCTACTAGATGAATTCTTCGAGGGTCTTGTTGAGAGTTTGCCCAAGGTTGTGTCAGCAGTCATTGAAAGTTTAAGGAGCAGTGGTTGCCATGTCAGTCAATGATAAGCATAAGACGCTTCTGGAAAGAGTTTTAGAGTCTCTCCCAAACCAACTAAGGGAAGCTTATGAAGCTTCCGCGAGGAAAAGTTCACCGGCCCATGAAATATTGAGGTTGCTCGTTGCAAGACACCTATTGAGCAAGGGCTGTGGGGATATTAGCTTTGAAAAGGTTGTCAATGGTGATCAAGAGCAAGATGCCTACGTCGACATATATGTTGGCGAATTAAACATGTTCGTTGAGTGTGAGAGAAAGCCGAGCAGGATGAAAGTACTTGAGAGGAGGCGAAAAATTGCTGAGGCCTATCCGAAGTCAAAGTTCATTCTTGCCATACAGGATCGGATGGGTTGGCTAAGCCAAAGGTTTGCTGGAGCCGCAGACGAGGTCTGGATTGTTTCCATGGATGGACAGGTGAAACCACCATGGCAGTGGATTGAGGAAAGAAAAAGCCTCCTAAAGTCAATTTTCGCCGCCCAAGGCTTCACAGCAATGATTGATGACTATATAAGAATCGAGGACGAATACAGGAGGCTGGTCAGGCTTGAGGAGGAGGAAAAGCATTACTGGCAGACACTTCTTGCCAAAACAGTCATCAAATTCTCAGCAGAAGCCAACTGGCTAAACACTATAAGAATTAGAGGCGCATGGAGCACGCAGGCCGAGAAAACACTGCAGAAGCTAAACCAGACAAGGCTTACAATCACAAAAAGAGTCGTAGAGCTTCTAAACACCATACTATCGCTATCATCTCCCTACATACTAAAACTTGAAGATGATTATAGCCTATCCGTGGAGGTGGATTGGGACAGGTGGCAGTGGCTAGGGTGGAGAGAACTTCCGGACAGCCGCTCAACCCAGACAAGCCAATACCGCATACTAGAGAAAAACATGGAAACAGAAATTAAAATCGCCGCAAAACAGCTTAAAACAAGCCTAGCAAAAAACGGGACGTGTACAGACCCAGAATTGGCAAACATAAGCCAAGGATTAGAAATCATCTGGAACAGCATTCAAAAAATGGAAGAAATAATCAAAACCCTAATAGCACAATGAACTTAAGCAACAAAAACACAACACTATAATCAATGATCGGCTTTGACAACGTTGAAAAGGAAGTTGTAGAATTACTGATAAGGCATTATGGTGAAACAAGCTCAAAGTCATCTTGGTTAAAGGCCAGTATGAACTTGCTGAAAAGCTGAGAGCAAAACCTTACGGAGTTATTGAAGCCTTGAATAATTTAAGGCAAGATAACATCGTTTACCTTTTCAGCCCCAATATTGAAGGTTGAATTGAAAAAGAGGATTTGAAGGCGAAGCATTAACATCGCCTTTTCCGAGTTCTTCAAAAGAGCCAGCCCCTTTTGCTTACGTGTTCTTCGAGGTTCTTTGTTTTGTTGTCTGTTGATCCGTCCCATTCATCTGTTGTAGGTTCGCCTTCCATCCAGCCTATGACATTTCCGTTTTTGTCATGTCTCATGTCCAACTCAATATTGCAAATTGTGTCGTCCCAGTGGTCTAAGAACCCTTCTTTGTATACTTGTTTTTCTTTATTTAACTCTCCAGCAGCGTTATTCATCACAGGTTTTGCAGTTTTATTTCGTGTTCCATCTTCGAACTCGGCTTCATTTTTGGGCATTTGCTGAGCTTCAGAAACCTCGTGGCTTTCTTTTAGAAAAGTATCGAGGGTTGCTTGTTTCCATGAAAATTGCAAGTAACGGCAGAGTGTTTCCTGGATCTCTAATTTACCGTTTCTGGTGAATAGAAGTCTGTAGACAACGCCTTTTACTATGGAGATTTTCCCACTCAAAAGATCACCCCCTTTGTTCTCCAAATAAAAAGGCCTCTGGTTTTGCTTCAACAAGAGAGACAGCGGCAATGCTCTTACTCCTGAGCGTTCATACGAAGGACATCTTTATATGATTAACTATAATGTTTAACATTGGTGATAAACATTGGAGTTAAGCGAGGTTGAACGTAAAATCATTGAGTGTTTCAAAAACAACGAACCCCGAGACTTGTCCATAAGCGAGGTTGCCAGGTCTGTTGGAATCAACAGAATAACGGCCTCAAAATATATTGAAGTGCTATGCGCACGTGGGATACTCGTCCCAACAAGAAGTGTTGGCAGAGCTAGAATGTTCAAGATTGCCTCTGAATATGAGAAAACAAAAGCTTCAGCGGAGTTAAAAGAGGAGAAACCTAAGGTTAAAGTTGAATTCATAAAGTCATACTTGCAGTATAGGGTTGGCCAGATAGTTGAGCTCGAAGAGGAAGATGCACGTAAATTTGTCAAATCCGGTTTCGCTCGAGAATTGAGATGTAATTTAGAATAATAAAAACCTAACAATAATTGATATTCTTCTGATGCCTTTGAGATCTTGATAAACCCACGCTTTTTCTCCCAACACGAACTCTATGGGTTATAGACAATTAACTTCACCAAAAAGAATTATGACAAAATAAACAAAAAATTGCTATACCACAATTGCGTTCTTCGTGTCCAACTATGAAGCCTTTCAGTTACGAAGTTGGTGTCGGCAAAGCTATATTGTCCATTTTAATTGAATAAGTTTTTATTTATGAACTTATCTAATTAGCGCAAATTTTAAGTATTTATTTTTTATATTCCATACTTGAGGGGATCTTGTGGGTGCACCGGAGTCTTCTCAGCGTTGGGTTCTGAGCCGTTACGAAAAGTTGTGGTCTGTTTTTGGTGACAAGCGTTTTACTCGAGATGAGGCTTTGGAGGCCTTGAAGCGTGTTGAGGGCCCCGCTTTCAGTGAAGATTCTTTGAATGTCTTACTATCTGAGCTACGTAAGGCTGGTTTGCTTGTTGTTGAAGCTGATATTTTGGATGCTCGTAGGAAGATTTATACGTTGAAGGCTCCGAAGAAGCTTAGCGGTCTTTTGGTTGAGAAGGATTTGACTAGGGCTGATTTGGAGGGTTTGATGAAGAGGGCTGCGGACCTTATTAGGACGCGTGTGGATTATGAGTTTATTCTTATTCTTTTGTTTTTGAAACGTGTTAGTGACAAGTGGGTTGTGGAGTATAAGCGGGCTTATGAGGAGGCTTTGACTGACGGTTTAAGTCCCGAGGAGGCTGATAAGGAGGCGCGATCAGCTGTTTACCACGATTTTGTTTTAACTGATGAATGTTTGTGGGATAATATTAGGCGGGAGCCGACGCGGTTGCCGGAGAACTTTTCAAGGGCTTTGAAGGTTTTGGCGGAAAAGAATCCTGAACTGCAGGGGGTTGTTGATAGGGCGGATTTTGTCCGTTTTGCCGAAAGCCGAGAAAACTTGGAGATTTTGAGGCAGCTTGTCGAGCTTTTCAGCGAGAAGCGTTTGTATGAGGTTTCTCCGGACATTTTGGGCGATGCCTATGAGTGGGTTTTGAGGTATTTTGCTCCGGAAAAGGCTAAGGAGGGCGAAATCTACACGCCCAGAGAGGTTATAAGGCTTCTGGTTGAAATGTTGGATCCTAAGCCAGGGGAGAAGGTTTATGATCCATGCTGTGGCTCAGGCGGCATGTTGATCCTCTCTTATAAGCATGTGGAAGCTGTTTATGGGAGGGAGAAGGCTAGGGAGCTTTTCCTGTATGGGCAGGAGGCTAACCCGAAGATTAGGGCCTACTGCAAAATGAACCTGTATATTCATGACATTAAGGATGCGGATATTCAGCTTGGTGATACGCTTCTATATCCCAAGCATCCTTTGGGTTTCGCCGATGTGGTTTTGGCTAATCCTCCCTGGAACCAGGATGGCTATGACGAAGACGTTTTGAAGAAGGGCGACTTATGGAGGCAACGCTACCCTTATGGTTTTACTTCTAAGCAGAGCGCTGACTGGGCTTGGATACAGCACATGCTTGCCATGGCGAAAAAAGTTGGTGGAAGGGTTGGCGTCGTAATAGATAACGGCTGTCTGTTCCGTGGCGGAAAGGAGGGCGACATTAGGCGGAAGGTTATTGAGGCTGATTTGGTGGAGTGTGTTTTGCTTTTGCCCGAGAAGCTTTTCTACAATACTGGGGCTCCGGGAGCGATATTAGTGTTTAGGAAGAATAAGCCGGTTGAAAGGAAAGGCAAAATATTGTTCATCAATGCTTCAAACGAATATATTAAACATCCAACAGTTAGGAAGCTAAACTCTTTATCTGATGAAAATATCAAACGTATAGCTGAGACCTACAAGAAGTTTGAAGATATAGCCGGGTTCTGCAAAGTTGTCAACATCGAAGAAGTTAGAAGCAATGATTATAACCTCAATGTTACGCTTTACGTCATGCCCGTGGAGGAAGGCGAACAAATAGACATAATAAAAGAATGGAAAGAACTCAAAGAATTAGAAAGGGAAAAGCAAGAGATTGCAAGCAAGTTAGAACAATACATTACCGAAATAGCTATGGCGACTGGTGAAAGAGTGTGATATTTTATAAAGAAACCGGGTTCAAAGAAACAGAAGTCGGAAAAATACCAAGTGACTGGGAAATTAGCGAAGTAGGTGAACTATTTGAGGTAGTTACCGGGACAACACCCTCAACTAAGGATATGGATTATTGGAATGGGGGAAACATTAATTGGTTTACCCCGCTGGATTTAAGCAAGTTAAATGGGAGAATATCGATTTGGGAAAGTGAGCGAAAGATCACGGCTAAGGCGTTAAAAGAATATAATTTAACTCTTATGCCTTCGGGCTCGATTATACTTTCGACACGTGCCCCGGTTGGATATGTAGCATTATTGGAGCGCGAGGGGACATTTAACCAAGGCTGCAAGGGTTTAATTCCAAAAGATAAAGAGAAAGTTCACTCGCTTTTTTATTCTTATTATCTCTTGTTTCAAAAGCAAAAGTTAGAGCTTCTAAGTAGTGGCAGCACATTCAAAGAATTATCAAAAACCATGCTTGAAAGTTTTAAAATTCCTCTTCCATCTGTCGAGGAGCAGAGGGCTGTTGCTGGTGTTTTGGGTGTTGTTGATTCTGTTATTGCTAAGACTGATGAGGTTATTGCTAAGACTGAGCGTTTGAAAAAGGGTTTAATGCAGACGCTCCTAACAAGGGGAATAGGACACAAAGAGTTCAATGAAACAGAAATAGGAAAAATACCAAAAACATGGCAAGTTGTCAGTTTAGGCGACATATGCGAACAAAGAAGTGAAATAGTTCAACCATCAGCAGACAATAAGGAACCATTTGTAGGATTAGAACATATAGCTTCAGGAGAGATAAGACTACGTAACTTTGCTCAAAGCACGGATGTAAAAAGTAGTAAGTTTATGTTTTATGCCGGAGATATATTATATGGAAAATTACGACCGTATCTTGATAAAGCGGTCCTTGTAGATTTTAACGGAATATGTTCAACAGACCTATTAGTTCTCAAGCCAAATGAGAAGAAGGTGTTAAAGGAATTTCTAATTTACATTCTACACTCAAATGATTTTATTAAACATGCTATAGCAACAACAACAGGAACCAACCATCCCAGAACATCTTGGTCGGCCATCAGCAAATTCAAATTCGGCTTACCAGAACGCTCAGAACAGCAAAATATTGCGGATATGCTCTCTGCCATTGACATGAAACTTGAATTTGAAAAGAAGGAAAAGGTAAGGTTAGAACGTATTAAGCGGGGTTTGATGGATTTGCTTCTGACCGGAAAAGTTAGGGTTAAGGTTGATTAATCATTTGGGGGTGGAAGGGTGAGTCTTCACCTTTCGTATTTAGAAATGGCAAAGAAGGATTTGGAAGCATCGAAGGTATTACTTACCAGGAAATGCTATCCACAAGCAGTATTCCTTTTTGAGCAGGCTGTTGAAAAGGGAATTAAGTCTCTCGGCTTCTGGACAAAGACCATAACCGAGGAAGAATGCAAGAAAATGGAAGCTGTTGGGCATAAAGCCTGGAAGATTTTCTCCTTTATTATAGAGAGAGGTATAAATGCAGTTAAAGTTCATCTTCAAACAATTCTAAAAGAAAGTCCACAATTTGAGCAGACAAATCTATGGACGATTATACAGACGCAGATATCAAATTTGGAAAAAGAGGCAAAGGAAAGACAAGTAGATATTATAGGCATAAAAGGCTTTGAAACTTGGGCATTTTCTGAAGAAAAATTGCTTGATATTATGGATAGAATAAACAGGTTAAGGGGAAAGTTACCAAGGGGCCTCCTAAAGTTTGGAAAAGAAGAAATAAGAACTTGGAAAGAGCTCTTCCGCCTATTAACTCAAGATTTAGGCAAAATTACACAAACATCAAGAGCAGACATTAAAAAGATCATAGAGAGCTCGAAAATGGCTTGGAAGCTTCTTTACTCCACGGCCTGGCTATTCTACACTTCCTTCATAGTCTGTCCACATGCAACTAATTCAAGATATCCGGAAAAAGACTGGAATCCCTTGGAGAAATATAAAGAAACGACGCCCTTAATTAAGAGACTTAAATTCTTCACTGATGCGGTCGAAGAAGCCCTGGAATATCTTTCTGAAATTTACGTTAAGGTCCCTCATCTGGGGGAGAGATTTAATGTCTGAGAAACGTTTAGTTGAAGATTACATAATTGACCGTTTAACCAAAGTTAAAAATTGGAAATTTGTTGATGCAAGTCTTCTCAAAAGGGAAGACTTAAGCGAGCCTCTTCTCATTCCAGACCTGATCAGCGCCATCAGAAGAATAAATGAAGGAGTTGAACTTACCGAAGGTGATGTTAACAGGGTTTTGTCTGAGCTTAAGCTTGCCCCAGCAAACATGGAGGGGGCTAAGACTGTTTTAAGGTGTCTGAAGCTCGGCGTCCCGGTTAAGTTGGAGAAGGAGCGGACTGTAAAATACATCAAGCTTATAGACTATGATGATATTGGAAGCAACGATTTTGTTGTAAGTAGACAAGTTAGGTTTGTTGGGGCCGGCGAGATTAGGGCTGACATAGTCCTATACGTGAACGGCATACCTCTTGTTTTGATAGAGTGTAAGTCTCCTGCGAAGCCATACTCAACCCTTGAAGATGCTTACGCCCAAGTAAAGCGTTATGAGCGAACCGTTCCAGAACTTTTCAAATACGTTCAGTTCAGCATAGCCGCCGAATGGAACGCCAACTACTTCCCAAACACTACTGATGGGAGAGATACGCCGCAGGAAAAGTGGCGGGTTGAAGGCATAGAAGACGAAGTTGACGCCATAATAGAAATGCTGGATAAGGCAACACTCCTGGACTTGCTAAGAAACTTCATTTTTGTCAGAGAAGTTAGAGGCGAATACACAAGGGTTATAGCCAGATGGATGCAACACCAAGCCACAAACAAAATCGTTGAAAGGGTAATAAAAAACCTGAAAGGCGAAGATGAAAGGAAAAATGGACTGATCTGGCACTGGCTCGGCTCAGGCAAAACCCTAACAATGATTTTCGCAGCCAACAAGCTTTGGACGTTAAACATTCCAGAAAACCCAACAATATTCTACATAGTCGACAGGATAGAGCTTGAAGAACAGCTAAGAAACGAGTATGAAGCATTAGAAACAACCCTCCCAAGCCTCGAAAGAATAGAGTCCATAAAAGAGTTGCTTGAAACCCTCAAACTCGGCAAGAGGGGCGTATTCCTCACACTAATTCACAAGTTTAGACCTGAAGAAATAAAAACCCTTATAGAAGAACTAGAAAAACTTTCGGTAACAGGGGAAGAAACAATACTAACAAGAGAGAACATAATAGTCTTTATAGACGAGGGCCATAGGACCCAATATGGCCTGCTAGCCGCAGCAATGAGGTGTGCCCTCAAAAACGCCTTCTTCTTCGCTTTCACGGGCACACCAATAGCTAAAGGAAAAAAGGATACATATGCCCATTTCGCCTACCCCGAATTGGGCGAATACTATCTACATAGATATTTTATAATTGAATCCCAAAGGGATGGACACACCATTCCAATAGCCTTCACGACCCGCCTCCTCGATAAAGTGGGACTAAAGTATAACATCGAGGTAAGCCAAGAATATCAAACCTTCCTAGACTCAGAAACCTTCGAGGACCTGGAAGACCGACTAGACACCGGGTCCTATAAGAAGTTAATAGATTTTCTGATAGAACGAGGAGTCTTTAAGGAAATCCCAGAAGAATACCGCGCTCAAGTCAGGGAACACATCAAAAACAAAATGACGAAAATCAAGGTTTTCAT
>CAZZMT010000078.1:0-24348 GCA_964655395.1 uncultured Candidatus Bathyarchaeia archaeon
GCCGTAAACGATGCGGGCTAGGTGTTTGGACGGCTACGGGCCGTCCAAGTGCCGCAGGGAAGCCGTTAAGCCCGCCGCCTGGGGAGTACGGCCGCAAGGCTGAAACTTAAAGGAATTGGCGGGGGAGCACCACAAGGGGTGAAGCCTGCGGTTTAATTGGAGTCAACGCCGGGAACCTTACCGGGGGAGACAGCTGGATGAAGGCCAGATTGAAGGTCTTGCCAGACTAGCTGAGAGGAGGTGCATGGCCGTCGCCAGTTCGTGCCGTGAGGTGTCCTGTTAAGTCAGGCAACGATCGAGACCCGCGCCCCCTGTTGCTACCAGCCTTCGGGCTGGGCACACTGGGGGGACTGCCGCCGATAAGGCGGAGGAAGGAGCGGGCCACGGCAGGTCAGTATGCCCCGAATCCCCCGGGCCACACGCGAGCTGCAATGGCAGGTACAATGGGTTCCGACCCCGAAAGGGGAAGGTAATCCCTAAAGCCTGCCGTAGTTGGGATCGAGGGCTGCAACCCGCCCTCGTGAACATGGAATCCCTAGTAATCGCGCGTCACTATCGCGCGGTGAATACGTCCCTGCTCCTTGCACACACCGCCCGTCGCTCCACCCGAGCGGGGCTTGGGTGAGGCGTGGTCAAGTTGGCTGCGTCGAACCCAAGCTTCGTGAGGGGGGAGAAGTCGTAACAAGGTGGCCGTAGGGGAACCTGCGGCCGGATCACCTCCTATGCCATGAGGCCGGAAAGCCGACTGGAGGAGAATGGCGACGGAGACCACATGGCCAAGCCCTTAGACCACCTTACTTTTCTCAGCATTTAAACGTCAATTTTGTGATAGGCGTGAAATTGCAAAATTGGATACCCCTCTCTAGATTTTCTGCATGTGCCCTTGAATGAAAGTGCGGAAAAACCTTTGTGTATCGTAAATCCTTAATGAATATGTGTGTACTTTTCCGTAGACCTTTACATTTTTAAGGGGGGTTTAGAAGACCACTGGATCAAGTTTGTTAACATGATGAAAACGCTTTAAAGTCCTCTCCATTAGATTTAGGTTTCTGTTGTTATTCTGCCTTTGCAGTAGGGGATGAGTTCTCGAATTTGTTCGGTGGAGGTTTTTAGTATTTTTTCGCGTTTTTCTTTTGGCGCCTTTGCAGCTAATGTCTGTAGGACTTGTTTTAGGAGTTGTTTTCCGCTTGTTTCTCCTGGAACCAAGACTGTGAAAGTTTCTGTTTTGGCTTTTACGGAGTCAACAGGTCCTCCTATGAAGGTTGGCTCATCGGTTTCTTCTTGAAATAATACGCCTATGGCGATTTTTAAGGGGGTGTTGCGCATCCAGTTTCTGCTTCCATGAATGACAAAGGCTCCGCGGGGCACATATTCGCCTGGCGCTCCAGCCTTGCTAAGCTGGTTTGGCTTAACCCAGTAAACGTCCACGGCTGCGAAGCCTTCTCGCCATCCTCTGGAGTGGGCTGCGGCGAATTCTGCGGCTTCGCGGAGACACTGTTCGCTTGGTGTTTTTCCTTCCGTCTTCACAACCACAAAGGGAGCGCCTGCAACATCCGCGTGGAAAACCACATCCCCCGGAGCCGTATACTTTTTTATCAATGCTTCGTTACTTGCCGCGTCTTTGCCAGCCACCACGAGAAAGCCGTCAGAAGTTATGAACCATTTGAATTTTTCAAACCAACGCTTCTGTCCTATTTTGCGTTTGGCAAGCTCCTCCTCAACTCTAAGCGGCATCGTGAGAGCTGCCGTTTCCGCCTCCTTAAGCTTGGCCTCCGCTTCCAGAAGTTTCTTTCTTGTTTCTTCCAAGGCTTCTTTAACACCTTCAACTTTGCGTTTTGCAGCCTTTGCCTTTTCATAATATTCGGCGGCGTTGGCAAACAAGTCTTTTCGCAAGTCTAAGCTGAAAACGGTGTTTTCAACGCAAACGTTTAACATAAGCCGCTGCTTGTCAAAAGATTCAAAAAACGTGGAGGGCTTTAAGCCAGCTTTTTTCCCAGCTATAATTTTTGAAGTTATGGCCTCCCAGTCGGCTCCAAGCTTTTTCTCTTCCCAAAGCCTACTTATCAACGTTTGAAGCTCGCTAGAATAAGCGTATATCAGGTCACCGATTTGCTGGTATTTTTTGGCTTTCTTTTCCGCCTCTTGAAGGGCTTTTTCCTGTTCGGCTAAAACTCTTTTGAGACGTTCAATTTCCCGTTCCAATGTTTCATCTCTTTTTTCAGTTTCCGCCTTTTCCAAAGCTTTGACTCTGGTGTAAAACTCGTCTAAGGCTTCGTTAAAGCTGTTGTGAAACTGGTGTTTTAGTCCATCGTAGCGTTTAAGCCTTAAAGGCGCAACATCCAAAAACTCGCCTTTCTCGTCAAAAACTATGCATGGTTCAAGCTTTCCATCCAAAACTTGACGGATCAACTCTTTAAGGCACCTATAGATTTCCTCCATTTGAGAAGTGTTCAAACCGCTGCATGGCGTGGTTTTGTCTATCCCAAGTCTTAGGAGGATTTCCTCAGCGTACACGCCGCCTATGCCTAGAAAACGGGCAAGGGCTCGGACAACCTCTGTTTCCTCAAAGGCTTTTAAGCCTTTTATGAAGGTTTGTAAGTCCATTTCTAAAGGGTTTTGTCCGCTGGGCGGTGGAAAAGCGAAGATTTCTCCGCGTAGAATGTTTCTATCCCGCATTCTTTTGTACCGTAAGGCCTGCACAATCTTGCCTTCACCGTCCACAAGGATTATGTTTCCTTCTCCGAAGAACTCGACGACAAGCTTGAAGCTTCCAGCCTTTCCCGTGAAAGATAGAATGGCTATGCGTTCAAACCTATGCTGTTCAACATTTGTCAACACGCTGTTTCGAAGATATTTTCTTAAAGCCATACAGAAGGCTGGTGGGACAAGGGGTTTTTCCAAGGCGTAAGACGTCAAGTTTAGGCGTTTGCCAGCTTCCAAAACAAGCCTATACACGTTTTCACCATGCCGCAGTTTCAAAAGCAATGTTGCCTCATCCAGCTGGTAGATGTTGCTCACCTTAGAGTTTGGGATGGTTTCCTTCAGTTCTCGGACAGCAGCCGCCACGTCAAAGCTTCTGAATTCTTCCCTCTGCAATCTTCACCACTTGAAGGCTGAAAGGACTTTTAGGCGGTTTACGTATAAATAGTCAACTTTAAATTTGATGGATGCTTATAGGTGCAGAAGTGGACGGCATGAAGCCGCTAGAAACCCTTTATTGGTTGCGGTTTGTCTTAGGTGTAATTGCAGCTCTCATATGCATAGGCTATGGTTTGGCAACAAACACCGTAAAAGATGAGCCAAACATAAACGTTTTAATGAATGGCGTTGCCTTCGCATTTATTGTTTATGTGTTGTCCTACTACATGATTAAACCAAAATTTATATGGAAAGTTGATAAGCCTCAAAAAATTTTCACAACTGGAATGGGTATCTACATTTTGTCCTGGCTTGTTTTTTGGGCGCTTCTATACACTATTCTAATTGCAAGCACCTAGTTTTATTTGAGGAAATCCTCAATGGTGGGTTGCTTTTTGTTTTCAAGTCCTTTGCTGTCTTTTTCCTTTTCCTGAGACGTATTTTCAAGCTGAGTTTCGTTAATGTCTAGTTTGCTTACAACTCGTGTGAAGTCTGCCCACGCTGCGAAAAAGCCTCTGTCAAATTCGCCGTGAAGCCTATTCCGCACATGGCCTAGAAATTCCCGCCTATAAGCTTGTAGGGTTTCCTTGTCATTCAAGTCTAATTTGGCAAAAAAGGCGTATGAGTCGTTGTTGTTAGACTTTCTGACAAGAAGCATTCCATACAAGGCTCTGAAGTAGCCTCTGTTCCACTCAGTTTTATGCATCTTCTGTTTAATTCTTTCCAGTTCACGTTCAGCTTCAGCAAACTGTTTATTGAGAATTAGCTGAAAAAACCGCGTAACCATGGCTGAGGGGACGGGCATTTTAACGCCCACTGGTTTTGGCTCTGTCTTCGTCAGAAACGTCTTCTATACCGTTCTCTGTTATTTTAAAGACTTCCTCTCCTTCCGGCAGGTAGGGACTTGAAACTAGCCGAGCTATGCGGACTGGTCCATGAGAAGCTTTTCGGAGATATATACGCGTGTGGCTTGTGTGTCCCACAATGTGTCCGCCGACGGGGTGTATGGCGTCTCCGAAAAACATGTCTGGTTTTGCCATAACCTGGTTTGTTACAACAGCCACGGCGTTAAAGGCTCTTGCTAGACGTATAAGCTTATGCATGTGTTTGTTGAGTTTCTGCTGTCTAACAGCAAGCATTTCGCGTCCAAGATATTCACTTCGGAAATGCGCCGTCAAAGAATCAATTATGATGAGTTTGACGTTGTTCTCCTTTATCACCTTGTCAGCATTTTCTAACAGAAACATTTGATGGTCCGACGTGTAAGCCTCAGCATAAATTATGTTTTTTACAACATTTTCTGGGTCAAGGCCCAAATGTTTCGCCATTTGTACAATGCGTTCGGTTCTGAAAGTGTTTTCGGTGTCAATATATAAAGCTGCACCGTTTAAGCCACCTCTTTCCGGTGGAAGTTGCACGTTCACGCAAAGCTGGTGGCATATTTGGCTTTTTCCGCTTCCATATTCGCCATAAAACTCCGTTATGGTTTGGGTTTCCAGCCCCCCATCTAAAAGCTTGTCCAAGGCTTTGCTTCCAGTAGTAAGCCTTAAAACATTCTGCCTCATTCTGAGGAGTTCGTCGGCGCGGATGAAAGATATGCCTATAGACGAACGGGCAGCGTTAATTATTGCAAGGGCTTTTTTCTCGCTTATGCCAGCCGGCTCCAGCTCGCGGACCGTTGCCATAGCCAAAGACTCAACGGTATGGAAGCCTAGTTCCCTAAGTTTTTGGGCTGTTGATGGACCAACCCCTGGAAGGTCTTCGAGGGATTCATATCGCTGTTTGGATAGGCTCTCCGCTTCCTCCTCTGACATAGGTTTCCCACAAAACAGTTAACCCAAGCAGTATTTAAATCAAACGAGAAACTGGGTGTCAGGTTATATGGAGAGATGAGTTAAAGTGTTTTAGAAACTCTTTTAAATCTTTTAGACAAGACTCAACGAGCACTTAAGAGGGGAAACCTTTGAAACCTGAAATCGTTGAAAATGTGGCTTTTAACCTCCTAAGGCAGGCAGCGGTATATCTTCCAGAAGATGTAAAGCAAGCTTTGAAGAAGGCTTATGAGGAGGAAACAAGCGAAGCTGGAAAAACCCAGTTGAAGGTTATTCTCGACAACATCGAGCTGGCTGAGGAATACCAAGCTCCCATATGCCAAGACACAGGTACAATAATCTTTTATGTCACTGCAGGTGCCGAGGTGCGGGGCTTAGACAAAGTGGAAAATGCACTAATAAAAGCTACCAGAAAAGCCACAAAAGAAATCCCTTTGAGACCGAACGCCGTTGACCCCTTTACACAAAAGAACAGCGGAGATAACACCGGGCGGTTTATACCATACGTACACTGGGAAATTGTGCCTGGCGAAACGCTTGAACTAACCGTGATGACAAAGGGAGGAGGCTCCGAAAACGCTTGCTTAACTGGAATGCTTCTGCCCGGCGAGGGCATAAATGGACTGAAAAAATTTGTGATAGAGTCTATCATAAAGGCTGGCGCTCAACCTTGTCCACCCACCATTGTGGGTGTTGCCATGGGCGGCGGGGCAGACATCGCCATGAAGCTGGCTAAAAAAGCGCTTTTAAGACCTCTAAACGAGCCAAATCCGAATCCGGAAATAGCGAAGCTTGAAAAAGAACTTTACGAAGCGGCCAACATGACTGGAATCGGTCCGATGGGGCTCGGCGGCAAGACTACTGTTTTAGGCGTACACGTGGAATACGCCCATAGGCATCCAGCGTCTTTTCCAGCGGCTGTAGCCTTCAACTGTTGGGCTGCAAGAAGAGCTACTGCAAGAATTCATGGGGATGGAACCGTTGAATATTTAACCCATAATGAGAAGGGTTTGAGGTGAAAAGTTATGGCAGTATATCATTTGAGAACTCCTATATTGGAAGAGGAAATTCGCAAACTCAGAGTGAAAGATGTGATCTACATAACTGGCACTATTGTGACGGCTAGAGACCAAGCCCATAGGCGGGCTTTAGAATACCTCAAGGAAGGCAAGCCTTTGCCAATAAACCTTGAGGGTTTAGCGGTTTACCACTGTGGTCCAGTGGTCAAAAAAGAGGGCGATAAATGGGTCGCTGTGGCAGCCGGCCCAACAACAAGCACCCGCATGGACATTTTTGAGGATGAACTCATCAAAAACTTTAAGGTTCGCGTCGTAATCGGCAAGGGCGGCATGGGCAAAAGAACAACGGAAGCCATGGCGAAGTATGGGGCGGTTTACGGCGCCTTCACGGGCGGAGCAGCCTTATTGGCGGCGAAAGCTATTAAAGATATTAGGGGTGTGGAGTGGCTTGACCTTGGAACACCAGAAGCCTTGTGGATTTTTGAGGTTGAAGACTTTGGTCCATTAACTGTTGCTATAGACTCGCATGGCAACAACCTTTTCATGGAAGTAGAGAAAAACGTTGAAGAAAACCGGAGAAAAATATATCAGAAGTTGGGTTTACAACTTTAATTTCTCTTTTCCTAATTTTTCAGCCTAATTTTCGATAAATAGCCTAAATTCTGTTTTTCACGGCGGAACCTCTTAATATTAAAGCTTCAAAATGACAAAAACGAGGGAAAAACATGCTCAAAAGCTTAAAAGAAAAAATCACCTTTTCAGGCATGCTTGTTCTAGGCGTTGGCGTTGCTCTCTTGATATTCACGTTTTTAAGCGCCTACGGTTTTCTAACCCAAAGCCTTTCAATAGCCAGCTCAGACGACTTTGTGCAAACTTTCAGCTCGGCCTTAGCTCCATTGATTGCCACGTGCATACGCCTAATGTATCTTGGCGTCATGGGATGGGTTGGCTCACTCCTAACCATAAGAGGAGTAACCATCCTAATTCACGCACCAAAAACCGAGGTTATACCCGTCCCGGCAAAAACAGTAACACCACAGCAACAAAAAGCTGCCAAAAAAGTAGTATCCGAACCTAAAGATGAGCAAAAGAAGGAGCCAGAAGTTATTGTCATCCCTCCGGAACAGTCAACCCAAAAAGCAGGTTCACAACAATCTAACTAAGTCCGACGAGAATTTCACGGTGAGACGTGGTTTTTATGGATTTTTCAATTCGTATGATAGGTGTGGCATCAACAGTTTTTTGGATTCTTTTAGTGGCATTTTTTGCCTCAGCAGTTTACTCCGTTAAAGACCTACATCTAAGCCTTGGAGAACCCCAATTAACGTTGACGGCTAACAGTTCCATCACAATTTCCATTCCGATAAACATCGAAAACGGAGGCTACTATAGCCTAGGCGATTTTAACCTCACAACAAAAGTTGCGGACTTAAATGGCACAAAGATTACGGAAGGCTCCATCTTTATACCGACTATAAAAAGAGGCTGCGAGCTTATTGCGCTCCACAACTTAACCTTTAGTATAGACATGCTGCTGGAGAAAGGCGTCTATTACTTGTTTAATGACTCCAGCTTTACAGTGACAGCCCTAGTAAGCGTGAAACTAGCTGAAGTAATTCCGGTTAAAGCCTTATCAAACTTTTCTGTTCCATGGGGTGCACCATTCTACAACTTCCAACTTGGACAGCCAACTTTTAAGCCAGTAAACCAAACTCACGTAGAAGTGGTTGTGCCCATAAGTTTTGAAAATCATGCTCCAGTCGAAATTAATGGTGAAATAACAATTTTCATGTGCAACGATGAGGGCACGCTTGCTGGTCAAGGCGCGTCCACAATTACAGCACCGCAAGGAACACTATGTATAGGAGAATTTGTGCTTTACGTTCAAATATCCGAAATTGGTCAGAAAGGCTTCTTTGAGGTTTATTTTTCAACACAGTTTCTGTCTTACGGACCGTTGGTGATCCCCTATGGCTGAAGAAAGCGGCATGAAAAGTTTTGCAAAAAAGTTTGTCTTTAATGCGATGAAAGCCGTGTTGAAAACTTTTGTCTTTTATGGTTTGTATCTTTTTGTTTGGAGCTTTCTCGCTATGTTTGAAAGTTACGTTCCAAATCTACATCAAATGGTTGAAAACTTCGTTATCATTTACATCTCGCTTGGGATTTTTAGAGACCTCGTGTCCGACACAGTTTTCCAGTACTTCTTTGACGTGGCGAAAGCGTTTTTCGTGATTGGCTATCTAATTTTAGCCCTCAACAGCGGTATAATCAACCTACTTTACATGGGAATAACCTTAACCATAGACCTTCGCTTTTTCCTGATGACCGCCATATTGCTAAGTTTGCTTGGGCTGTCAAGGTCTATTCTCCAAGCCATAAACTATGTGAACAAAAAAGCCGAGTCGACAAGCCTTAATTTTTAGAGCTCTCTGCTCATTACGTAGGCGTCTTCGCCATCCGAGTAGTAGCCATGAATTGTTCGCGTAACCTTAAAGCCCAACTTTTCGTATAGGCTTATGGCTGGCAAGTTTGAAACTCTAACTTCTAAAAAGGCTTGTTTTGCGCCATAAAAACGCATTCCTTCCATAGCTTTAGAAACTAAAGCGTAGCCTATGCCTCTCCGCCGATGCTCAGGCATGACGGCTATTGAAACGATATGTCCCTTTTTAATGAAGCCGCTGAAGCCGAAGTTGGATAAGCCAAGTTCTATACGACACATAATATAGCCTGCAACTTCGCCGTCAACTTCAGCCACTATGAATGTTTCTGGAAAACGGTTGTACAAGTCCATGAAAAAGTAGTCGCCATAATTTTCCGGTAGGCAAACGCGGTTTATGTATATGACGCGTTGCAAGTCTTTAGGTGTGAAGTTGCGGAGGGTGAAAGTCTGCTGCAATTGTTTTCCACCTACGGAGCATGTTTGAGGCGTAAGTTAGGTCTACAGCCAAACTTTAAAGGTTTTCTCATCAAGCCATATCAAATGCTCATTCGCTTGTCTTAACCTCTGGAAGGGTATAGTTTCCAAAAGGCATAGCCCAGACTTTGGCGTTCTCTCCAGCAATTTTGAACGCTTGACTTAAGGCTTCATTGACGGTTTTCGCCGTCTTCAACCCAAAAACATTCATAGCGTAGTAATCCGACATGGCTGATACTAGGATTATTTGAGCTCTTTGTAAAGCCTTCATCAGGTAGTAGGCTTTATGTCCACCTAAAACAAAGTTGCGTTTAATCTCCCGCTCAATAGCCTTCAAATCCTTAAACTTGACCATCCAATCGTAAAATGCTTGGTTTCCATAGCCTTCTGAACACTCAGCAGCCAAAACAATGACGCCGCCCCGCTTAACCACTTCTAAAGCGCTGTCGACACCTTTATAGGCTTGATAGAGGTTCACGTCAGCTGGATATCCACCAGGACTTACGACGACTATGTCCGCTCTTTTATCCACAGGCAAACGGTACATTTCGTCAACAAGTTTAACCCCCTCGTAAAAAGCTTTTTCCAAGTCGCCTGCGAAGGCTCGGACAATCTCGCCTCTAGTATTAGTTACAACGTTTAGGATGAAATCCACCTTCGCCATTCTGGCAGCTTCAACCATGTCCTCGTGGACGGGGTTACCGTCCAAGACGCCCGTCTTTGCGTTTGGATGCAAAAGCATGGCGTGATTTGCCCTTATAGTTTCTTCGCCGGCAACACCGGGCAAGACGCTTTTCCTCCCGCCGCCATAACCAGCATAATAATGGAAACAAACATCCCCTGTTAAAATTTTCACATCTGCCTCTGCAAAGACACGATTTAGATAAACCTTTGTTCCGTATCTTGTTGTGCCAAAGTAGACAAGGTCTTTGGCTTTACAGTCGTGGCTAACAACCCTAACACGCTTCACAACATTCTCTCCTAGAAGCCTAACCGCCTCTTCGTCTGTAACAGCCCGGTGGGTGCCGCATCCAAAGATGATGGTTATATCTTCATCCTTAACGCCAGCACTGTTCAATTCATTAAGAATTGAAGGCACCATGACATGGCTCGGAGCAGGCCGTGTGGCATCATCAACAACTATTGCAACCTTATGCCCGGATTTGGCGATCTCGCAAAGCCTCTTGGAGCCAATAGGCTCCCTTAAAGCTCTCTCAACTTCCGCCCTAACGTCCAAGACGCCGGGCTTCTCTTTAGGCTCAATAACGCCCAAAAAATTTCGAGTTGGAACCCTCAAACAGATTTCAGTCCTACCATACGGAAGCCAAACATCAACCATTTGGGCATCACATTACGAGACGCTTATAGTTTCCACTATTTTAAACCTTTTATCGGCTAAGCCAACGCTGATTGTGCTGTTAACTCTAAGCCTTTATTTTCGAAGGTTTTTGAAATGACATGTCAAACTTTTAAGTTTTAGTATGATGAAACACAAGTTCTTTAAGGGCATAATCGCCACTAATATAAATTTGAGGAATCCTGTATGGCTATTGAAAAAGTTCCTGGAAAAAATGAAATATTGTTTGTATGGTTTAACCGCTACGCTGGAGTAACCATAAAAACTCCCTCGAAAAACATTGTTGTAGACCCCGTTGATGTTAAAGCTAAAAACCTTCAGAAAGCAGATGCTGTGCTAATAACTCATGAACACTACGACCACCTAGATCCATCGTTAATTGCAGAAGTTCATAGGCTTTCCCAGTGCATGGTTATAGCTGACCCAACTTCAGCTAAAAGGCTTCGCAACACTATTCCGTTAGAAAAACTTCATGAAGTTCAGCCGGGCGTGGAGGTTAAAGTGGGCGACGTCTCCGTTAAAGCTGAAAAATGTAATCATCCACCCGCCTCCACACCGGTCTCCTATATAATCACGAGCGAGGACGGGGTCAAAGTTTTCCATACGGCGGACAGCCTTCCATTTCCAGAAATGGCAGCAATAGGCGAACGAGAAAAACTGGACGTGGTATTCTGCACTGTTGGAATTGCCCCGGGCGCTTCACCTGAAACAGGCTTGGAAATAGCGAGGCTTACAAAGCCTAAAGTGGCTGTTCCATATCACACGGGCTCCAGCGCTGACCTGAAAAGGTTTAGCGAACTTTTGAAGAAAGAAATGCCTAAAACAACTTGTTTAATTCCAGAGATGGGTAAGGTTTACCAAGTCTCCAAAAAGGTGTAGCTTGGATGCTGCAGAACGATGTGAAAGCCGAAGTTTGCAAGATTTTGAATAAAATCGGCGCTTTACAGTTTGGAACCTTCAAGCTTACCAGCGGCAAAATAAGCCCATACTACATAGACCTCCGTGTAGTTCCAAGTTTCCCAGACGCTTTCAAAAGAATATGCGACATTTACACAGGCTTTGTGAAAGAGGAAATAGGCGTAGAAAACTTTGAAAAAGTGGCTGGAACACCTATGGCTGGCATGCCCTTCGCCACCATAATAGCCTACAACCTTAAAAAACCCTTCATATACATCCGAAAAGGCGTGCGTCTCCATGGAAGGCAAAGAAGGGTTGAAGGCGTTTTGGTGCCTGGCGACCGAGTTCTGCTGGTGGATGACCTAATAACAACTGGGCTGTCGCTTAGACGGGCAGCTAAAGCTGTGATTGCTGAAGGCGGAGTGGTGAACGACGCTGTAGTTCTCCTTGATAGGGAAGAGGGAGGCGAAGAAAAGCTTCGCAAAAGTGGGATTAAGCTTCATTCAATCATCAAAATCAGCGAGGCAGCCCGCATGCTTTACGAGACAGGAGCGATAAATGAAGAACAGTTGAAAACAATTTTGAAGCAGGTTAAAAAGGGATAAAAGGTTAGGTGCTGCGAGCTTTACTCGTAGAATATTAGCCCTTTCTCTTCTAACATTTCATGAAGCTTGTGGACAGCGTCGTAAACGTCTTGCTCTCTCTTCGCTCCGGTGCACACTAACTTGCCGCTAGCGAAAAGCAATATAACAACCTTTGGATTGTCCATGCGGTAAATCAGCCCCGGAAACTGTTCAGGCTCATACATGGTTTTTCCAAGGGTGTAGGCTGCCTTCTCCAAGTCTATCATTCCGCCCAAACTAGCAGAAGCTACAATGTTCTGAATTTTAAGCTCCGGCTTGCTAATGATTATAATTCCACCCTTCTTAAGTTCCTTGATAACCTTCATAACAGCTCTTTTAGCCTCCTTTTCAGACTTGGCTCCTGTGCAAACCATCTTTCCAGAATTGAAAATCAAAGTCGCCGTCTTAGGCCTCTTAAGCCTAAAAACAAGCCCTGGAAACTGTTCTGGACGATACTCTACACCCGGATAGCTTTTAACAACAGCGTTTAAATCCACTTTCTGGTTTAAGGTTGCTGAGGCAACGACGTTTTCTATGCTTATTACAGCTTTAACCTTGGGCATGAAACACCACTACATATGAAGTCTTTAAATACCCTTTATAAAGCCTTAGGTTTTAAAATTCGAAAATGAAAGCCAGCGAGTAGGTTTTAGAAAATTTTAAATCCGATGGTTAGAATTGAAATGATATCTCCTATGAGGGTGAGGGTTGGGAAGAGCTGATAGATCAAATTATGTGTTTGTGCCGTCCGCAATCTTCGTAACTGTTCTTTTTGGCTTCTATTTAACGCACAACATTTTTCCGGGACCTGAATTTCTGTTTTTATGTTTGTTTGTTTACGCCTCTTTCATTGGAGATTGTAACCGTTTTGTGAAAGCTTTCTCCCCGTTTATTATTTATTTCTTGTCTTATGAAGCTTTGAATAGGCTTATTGATGCGATGCCCCGCAGCATACATGTTCAAGAACCGTTGACAGTGGATTCTTGGATGTTTGGGTCTGTTCCAACATTTGTGCTTCAAGAGTTCAGAACACCAATATTAGACTGTGTTGGTGCTGTTTTTTATTCTATGCATTTTATAGCGCCCACTGTTTTCGCCTTCCTTTTGTGGCGATACCAGCCTGAACATTACCAAAGGTATACGCTTGCTTTTGCAATTTGCACGTATAGCGCTCTGCTAACGTTTCTAGTGTATCCTGTTGCTCCTCCGTGGTATGGTGTTAAAGCAACCCGTGTGCTTTTCCAAATAGACAACAGTCTAGGTGTTCCTGTCTTTAAAACAATTTACGACCATATTGGAGTTAATCCCTTCGCGGCTTTTCCAAGCCTACATTCGGCTTTTCCATGGCTTATTGCGGTTTTCGCCCTTAAATCATGGCGGAAAAAGGCTTTACCAGTTTTGATTTTACCGACGATGATATGGTTCAGCGCCATCTATCTTGGAGAACACTACGTGATCGATGTGATGGGCGGAATTATGTATGCAACATTTGCCTCATTACTTGCGCTTAACAAAGAGAAAATATTTAAAGCTAAATTCATTGCTAGCCACAACATCCCATTATTAAACTATCCGGAGGTTAGAGTTCCAGCGTATTTAAGAACAGAACAACTGTGCTTGGCAGTAGGGCAAGTATACGTGGAATTAAAGCGTTTCATGCTGCTGTGAGAGCGTTTTCTCCTTTACTTGTCTTTCATTTCTGTCCTTCACGTAATGGTAAACTTTCCAAGCATTAAATAATACTAAAGTAATAATGAAAAACTGATACCATGCGAATGTTGGAATGCCTAAACGTGTTCCAGCGCTTAACCTGCAGTCGATTTTATAGGTGAGAAAGTTTTGGGAGAGGTAGGCTTCACCAAAATTTTCGTGAAATTGTACGTCTGCATACATGCCATAGATGGTCACCCATTGACCTTGCCTTGCGGCACCCGCCCCAGGTTGCCAAAAAGTATAGGATCCCCATAGGCTGAAGGCGATGAGGCTGATGATTAATATATTTATGGCGATGTAGAAGACATGATTTAGGCTGATTTTGAAAAGTTTATTTTCTTCAACTTTTTTACTAGTCATGTTTTCCGCGGGTTTGGTTTCTTTGCCAGAGTCGAATGGTAGCATCAATATTATGAGAATTATCAGAAATGCAAGAAATAGAATGTATATGTTTTCTTGCGAATGAAAGAGTAGCGGGAGATGCCCGATAAACGGGATTCTTGCTATCACTTTTCCAACAAGTTGGGACGAATGCCACGGGGCATCGTTTGTGCCGTACTTGTCACTGCGGGTTGTTATGTATAAACCGTCACTTCTACTTTCGTTTTTTACGGCTCTGTGGACGATGAGTTCTTCTCCGTAGGGAGTTATCTTCCTGTAAACAAGTATGTCGCCTTTCAAGCCATTTGGGTCATAGTTTATTTGGGCTGGGTCCACTTTTTGAACTATTATTAGGTCGCCGATGTTTAGGGTTGGGAACATGCTGTCCGATGCTACGGCTAAGGCCGGATAAGGTGTGCCCAAGACTGCTTGGGCGCTGAAGTATACGCCTAAAACTATAAGGAAGATGAGGGCTATGGTTATTGCTGTTTGAAAGTACTCGTTTTTCCAGAGTTTTTTAAGGGTTTCAATTGCCATTTTTTCGCCTCTTTGTTGGCTGTTTTGAATGGTTTTCGTGTTCTAAAACTTAACGCTTTTGAAAAAGGGAAGAAACAAAAATAAAGAGAGGGGAAGAGAACGGAAGGGTTATATTTCTATGCCTTCGGCGCCGAGTTTGACCTTGCTCACTATGCCTTTGAACTTTTTTCCGCATTTGGGGCATTCATACATGCCGAAGACCGTCATGGTTATTCGCATTTTCTTGTCTGGGAAAGGTGCGATAAGCTCCCATGTCTTGTATGGATCTTTTACTTCTGTTCCGCATTCTGGGCAGATGTTTTGTTTTGTTTTCGGCATGTTGAAGCCAGCTGCTAACGGGGTTTAACTAAACCTTTTTCTTGCTCAATACGGCTCGGAAGGGTTTCTTGCATTTGGGGCAGTCAAAAAGCCCTATTTCAAGCTGCATTCTTTTGCCAGACTTGTCTGGGCGCCCAGCCATGGTCCACTTCTTTTTGGGAGATGCGACGTCGGTTCCGCATTTCGGACATTTAGCCATTAAATTTCCCTCCAAACATCCTCGATAACCATGGTTTTCTCATGATGATAGATAAATAATTTTCCATTCCTTTCGAGTATGCGTGTTCTCTTCGATGGAAAACATGGCTAAGATGTCTCAAGATTTGAATGTCAAGGCAGAACAACCTCAGTTTTGAAACTTCTTTCCGCATAAACATTTTAACGCTAGTCGAGGAGTTTGCTATACCATATGTAGGTTTGGCTGCGTCTGAAACCAAGCCTTTCCACGAAACGCACGCCAGCAATATTTGTGCCTTCTACGTCGACTATGGCTATGCGGGCACCCTTCTCCCTGAAACGCTTTTCCAGTTCTTTGTAAAGTTTCTTGCCCACGCCTTGACGTTGCCTCATCTTTTTTACACCTATCCATAGGAAGTATCCGTAAGTCCATGGGCTAAATGGGCGTTTTAGTATTGTGCCAAGGGCGAACCCAACAATCTTTTTCGTGTTTGCGTCTTCAGCCACTAGGCATAGCTCTGGATCTTCTTGGAAAAGCGATAACAACTCGTTTATGTTCCATGTGCGGTAGGTGAACTGAAGCTTTTCAGGCGTGAAGATGCTTTCGCTTAGACGCCAAACCTCCGGCAAATCCTCTAACGTCATTTGCCTAACTCCAATTTCAGTTGGCCGCTTTTTGATGCGTTTACGCTTTAAAGTTGCTTTTCCAGCCAACTTTACACCGTCATGGAATAGATTTTGCACGTGTAAGTCATATAAAACATTCTGAAAATCTATAGAGGGGCTGCGTATTAGTTGTCTTCGGCTTCAAAAAATGTTTTTACTTCCAAATGTTTAATGTTTGAACTGGTGAGAACTGCGTGCAGCTTTCGCCTTTAAGCAACGCCATTAAACGAACATGCGATATTCTAAAAGTTGGGGCTTCCATGCAAGTTTTAGACTATGAGCAACGTTTCGCTTCTTTGCGAAATTTTTACGAAAACCTTCTCACAAACCTTGTTAAAATGGGCTTTGATTTGCGGGAGGCTTACGAAACTGCCTTAGAATTTTTTGGAAGCTCTTCTGTGCGTTTCGCTGGTATTGACGGCACCATGTATTCACGTCCACTTTTCGACCTTGTGGTTTTCTTTGGAGGCGCCTACGCCTCTACTGGAACAATAACTTTCCATGAGGATAAATCGCCAACTGTGAAGTATGACAAACGAACCGCCAAGCATGGCGCTGGCATCTCAAGCGTGGTGCCCATCTACGTTAATGAGATTCTAGATGTGGATCAAACGTTTTTTGAGGTTTCGCAGCCCGATGAGGTTAGCCTTGGAAAACCGCTCACTGAAGAGTCCATAATCAACAATGCGACCGTTGCCAACTGGATAATGACCTTCGCCGAATATTATTTGGCTTATAGATTGGCGGCAGACGTCGAACAAAACTTTCGAATAATAATTTTGGATAGAAGCTTATCCATTGAAAGGGCAAGCCTTCTCTACGATACTTCGAAGCGCGCCCTGTGGGAGGCTAAATGCAACATTTTAGGCTTTGAGGTGGATGGAGAGCCCATAGACATTAACGAGCTGACAATAGCGCGACACTTCGTCTGCAATCAACGTTTGGGCTTGCCGCCTCCAAGGGCAGATTACCTGCGCTATGCCATAGTGGATTTATTGCGACGAAAAGGCGCCTTGACAAGAAAGCAGATTCTGGCGGAATTCGACATTAAAGACGAGAAAAGAGCGAAAAGAGTTGAACGCGCTCTCAGAAAGCTTGCAGAAAAGGGCATTTTAACCGAAAAAGGTGAAGTTTACGCCGTAAACCAGAAGTATGCGAAAACTTTGGAGCGCATCAAAAAGCTTGTCATAACTATAGGCGACAAGTTCTTTTTCTCGGAGAATCCCGAAACCGGCAATCTCATGAAAATTGTTAAAGGCGGAAAAGAGCATTGGCTAACAACCCTAGACATAGCTTTCTTAACACTTTTCACGTTACACATGCTAATGGAAGAGTGCTGGCGGAGACACATACTCCTCATAGGAGTGACGAAGGACACGGCTGCCCGAGACTTTAAGCGGCAGTTGATCCCAATCATGTGCAACAACGACTTGTTGAAGGCGAATATTTCCCAAGAAGCTTTAGAGAAACTGCCAAACACAGACCGCATGATCCTCCAGTCCGCCAGCATTCTAAACGCCGACAAGATTGTGCCGCCGTGGAGCCTTATAGAGTATGATTCTGCCTTTAGAACGATGGTTTTGGACAAACAGAAACGCAAGGGCTACGTGGCGGGCGCCATCAAAAACAAAATCGGCTTAGAGAAGGTTTTCTTGAAAACCTACGTGCAGTTGAGCCAAGCTAAAACAGATCCCATGTTGCGAAGCAACGTGCTCCTCGTAGACCGCCTCGTATATCCAGAATACGACTATAAACCTGAAACAGTTGTGGAGTTTTGGAACGAGCTCAGCGACGGCACAAAAGAACCGGTGGAAGTAATCCTATTCGTGGATAAAAATGTGCCGAATAGGCTGCAGAGCTTAACCATGAGTGTTTTGGTGGCTATGGCGCCGTCCAACATTCCAGAAGCCTTCGGTCATAACACGCCTCTTTTTATTGCGGATAAAATTGCCAAGTGGAATTATAGCCAATTTAAACGGGTTGTGGACACCACTGCTGAGTGGATTCTCAATAACCATAAATTGAGGAGGTTCATATTTTACATGAGCACGTTTAGAGAGAGGCGGACAGCCATTGAAGCTGCAAGAAGAGAACAAATTTAACAGCATGTGCTTCACAGATTTCGACGGCAAATTCCGGGCTAGACTTGCCGCTGTCATGCCCCGCTTCTTCGGCGGAGCGGAAGAATCTAAGCTGGCTGGGACAAGCGCCCGCTACACATGTCGCATAAAAGTGGAATACCAGAAGGACTTGATGGGACTGCTGGAAGAGGGCATGCTTCTAGCAGCAAAAAACTTTAAACAAGCGCTTCTCGGAGAGGAGCGCTACACACTTATGGAGATAAGCCGAGTCTGGCCAGAACACTTTGGGCTTAGGGGCTTGTCGGATCATGGCTATTACCCCATGCAGTTTGAAATCATCGAGCAGTCTGAGGCAGACTGGCTTACAGACGACCGCTCCACCATGATGATTCAAATAGACGCTGTCCCAATAAACTACGACTTGGTCATAGATAAGAACTGCAACTACAAGTTTGTTAAGGGCTTCTCCTACCCCGTTGTGGGCAGCCCAGTCTACATCTTAAACAGCGAAATGATAAATCGAATGTATAACCAGAAAATAACCGAAAAGCTCGGTGTGGACCCGTCCAAAACTGTGGAAGACGCGCGGATCGATCCGCGGCTTGGCATTGTTAAAATGTTTCAGACAAGCAATACTGCCATTCCCATATACGTGGACTTCGAAAAGCTCGTCCGCTATCACTTTGGAGTTTTCGCCTTCACCGGCGGCGGCAAAAGCAACTTAATGTCCAACATTTTAAGGCGAATTCTACTCCACACAAGCGACACAAAAGTGGTGGTTTTTGACATAAGCTGCGAATACATTTTCCTACTCCTCGACCTCCTTGCAGACGAGAATATCCCATCAAAAGTGGTTCTTGAACATAGAATAGATTCCCTCGAACAATTCTTCAATTCTGTGGTTAAACCCCGCGAGTATGAGGCTGACGAGCGCATAAAGTTTGGATTAAAACGCATAATGAAGCAGGACAAAGTGGCGTTTTACACTAGGCCTAAACAGAAGATTCCAACATACGCTCAGTTCTTGGAGGAGCTAAGCGACCAAAGGAAAAGCAACGCGGACAAGCCTCACTATTTAAATGCCATAGACAGAATCCACGACGCCATATTGGACTATATGGAGGCTCACGGACTCAGCGAAAACCAAGAGGTAAGCGAAGACTTCGTCAAATTCATAGACAGCATCTGTGTAGCCGCCATGGAAGAGTTCAAAATCCATGATAAAAGCCAACTATACGCTTGGGCAACCACAAGAACCACAATTCTTGACCAAATAAGGAAACGCCGAGAAGAAATGAAGAAGGAGACTGGCGGGCTGACAGCCGAAAAAATAAGGGAGCTGTTAGAAGGCGAAACAAGGCTTGTTTGCATATCTATATCAGACCCGACAACAATCAAAGAGCTTGTAATAACGCTGACACAAGATTTGCTGGTGCGTAGAAAACGCATGTTCCAAGTTAAGCCCTACATCCTCCTGGTCTTCGATGAAGCCCAAGAATTCATCCCAGAACTTTCAGGCGCAGCGGGTATAGACAAAAAATGCAGCAAACAAGTGGAAACATTGCTCCGTCAGGGACGCAAATATGGGCTGGGCGTGTGCATAGCTACCCAACGAATCGCCTACCTAAACACAAACGCCCTACAACAATTGCACACATATTTTGTGGGAACGTTGCCCCGCCCATACGACCGCGCATTGATAAGCGACACCTTCATGATAGACAAGGGCATATTGGAAAAAACGCTGGAATTCGCACCCGGCGAGTGGCTTCTTTCAAGCTACATAGCCACAGGCATAGAAAACGTGCCCATATTCATTAAGGCGGACAATGCTGAAAAAGAGATAGAAAAATTCCTTGAAAATCAGTCGAATAATTCGTTCTGTTGATGCGAACATGTCCTTAGTAATGGTGAGAATTCCTAAGAGAATTGCCAAGCAATGGATTCTGAGGCATGAAAAAGATGAACTGGACGAGTATAAAATATCCATCTTCTTAAAACTTCAGTATGAACTGCGGAATTATGAGGTTACTCCGAAAATCTGCTTTTATTCGTCATGCGCTTTCAAAAACGAGGAGGACAGCCCATGAAGGCGAGTCTTTGGGTTAGAGAGAAGAAAACAAACGAGCTTGTGAAATTAATCTTAATAAGGGCGCACGCTGAACCATTAAAGTGATGGCAATGCAAAAACTTGTTGAACATAAGATTGAAGTGGATGAGAAGATAACGCATGGCGTGAAACTACCCGAAACCATGTTTCTCTACGCTGTAGACACGCAACACTTAGTTTTGACGACTAGACCGAACAAAACCTTAGAAGAAAAAGCCATTGCAAAAGAGAAGGTAAAGGTTTTTGACGAGAAAAGTAAATATGTCATCGTGATTCCAGCCAAGATATACAACTTTTACAGGCTTGAAGAAAGCGACTACACTGTTATGGTCTCAGAAAAAGAACCCACAACAATTATAATAGCAGTTTGAAAAATTTGTGGTGCGGTTAAAAACTGGGTTTTTGGAGGTTAAGTTAACCCACATTTTTTGAGGAGTTTTTGCCATCTTAGGTCTGTTATTCTTTGGATTTCATCTACTAGTTTCTCGTATTTTGGTGTGAACAAGTGTCTAAAGCGGCCTTGAACTGCCAAATACTCTTTCACTGGCTTTTTCTTTTGAGGTGCCATGGCTATAACTTTGCTTGGAGCTGAAAGCTGGTATTCACCGTTTATGCACTCCCACAATGGGAAGACACATGTTTCCACTGCTAGGCGGGAAAGCTCTATGGATTTGGATGGGTCGCTTCTCCAACCCCGGGGGCAGGGTGCAAGAACGTGTAGGAATGCGGGTCCTTCAACTTCTAGGCCTTTTCGCACTTTTATGATTAGGTCTCGCCAGTAGTATGGCGAAGCCGTAGCCACATATGGGATTTCATGTGCCACCATGATGTCGGCTATAGGTTTTTTGGGTTCAAGTTTGCCGGGTATGACTTCACCGGCTGGTGAGGTTGTTGTGGCTGCGCCTAGGGGTGTACCTCCGCTTCGTTGGATGCCAGTGTTCATGTACGCCTCGTTATCGTAGAGCACAAACAAGAAGTCGTGGCCTCTTTCAACAGCCCCTGATAAGGCTTGGATGCCTATGTCGTACGTTCCGCCGTCTCCAGCTATGGCTATGACGTCCACATGTTGGTCTTTTATTCTGCCTTTTTTTCGCAGAATTTTGATGGCTGTCTCTATGCCCGAAGCGTTGGCGGCGGCATTTTCAAAGGCTGTGTGCAGCCATGGCACATTCCAAGAAGTGTAAGGATAGGTTGTGGAAACCACTTCCATGCAGCCTGTAGCCACAGTTACTATGGTTGGGCCTCTGACAGCCTTCAAAATAAGCCTCATAACTGTTGCTGGAGCGCAGCCAGCGCAAGCCCTATGTCCAGACATAAACAAGTCTGGTTTTTCAACAATGTCTTTCGCAGTAAACTTCCATTCTTCGGTTTGCATTTACATTCATCCTCCCTTTATTCTCTCAAACCAACATACTTTATCGGGGCTTCAACACGTCTTTTTTGGGCAATTTCTTGAAGGTCTTTGTAGATGGCGCGAATTTGCGTGAGGTTTGTGTCTCTGCCGCCAAGTCCATAAATATAGTTGACGACTATTGGACGCTTATCTAAATCATACAGTGCGTGGCGCACTTCGTGGAAGACGGCGCCGCCGTGTCCCCCGAAACTCATGCTTCTGTCCATGACGCCTACCGCTTTCACGTTTTCCAATGTTTTTTGGATGCCCTCGACGGGCAGGGGTCTAAAGGCGCGTATCCTTAATAGCCCAGCTTTGACGCCCTCGGCTCGCAGTTCGTCCACAACAGCCTTGACGGTGCCAGCTGTTGAGCCTAAACAAACTGTGGCGATTTCCGCATCCTCAAGATAGTAGGCGTCTAGAAGCCCGTCGCCGTAGCTTCTCCCGCTTATTCTGGCGTATTCATTGTGCACTTGTCTAATAACTTCAAGCGCCTTTCTCATGGCTTCTTCTTGTTGGCGTTTAAACTCGAAGTAGTAGTTTGGGAAAGCCACCGGTCCAATGGTCATGGGGTTTTCAGGGTCAAGCCTCAAAGGTGCAAGCTTGCCTTCATGGGTTAAAACTTTTGGAAACTGGCGGACGCCAACAAACTTTTTAACCACTTCGTCTGGGAGCACGCTCACGTTTTCCATAGAGTGGCTTAACTGGAAGCCGTCGAGGCAAACCATGGCCGGCAGTAAGACGTCAGGGTGTTCCGCTATTCTGAAGGCTTGAATAACCGAGTCGTAGACTTCCTGTGCGTTTTCAGCGTAAATTTGGATCCAGCCGCTGTCTCTCTGCGCCATGGTGTCAGACTGGTCGCCGTGAATGTTCAACGGCGCGGACAAGGCGCGGTTTGCAATAGCCATAACTACTGGTGCGCGGCACCCAGAAGTTACAAAAAGCATTTCATGCATGAGGGCTAAGCCGGCAGAGGCTGAAGCCGTGAAGGCTCTGGCACCCGTTAATGAGGCGGCTAAACAGGCGGTTAGGGCGCTGTGTTCTGATTCTGTGCAGACAAAACCCGTTTCAACTTCGCCGTTAGCCACGTACTCGCTAAACCTCTCCACAATAATTGTTTGAGGAGTTATGGGATAAGCAGCCACAACATCCACGTCGCATTGTTTAACGGCATAAGCAACAGCCTCATTGCCGTTTAAAGCCAAAACCTTTTGTTCAGCAACACTTTTCATAAACACCACTTCCTCCCTTTTATTTGAGTTTCATTTCTATCGCCTTAACTGGGCATTCGTTGGCGCAGATCCCGCAACCCTTACAGTGGTCATAGTCGAATTCGATGTCGTTTTTGTCAGCTTTCAAATGTATGGCGCCGTCTGGACAAAAGATGGCACATAGTAAACAGCGGGTGCACTTGGCTGGGTCTCTTACTGGCTTGTAGGTTTTCCAGTCACCTGTTAGGAATTCTGTGTTTGGCTTCCAGCAAACTGCAGCTATGGAAATTTCCTTCCAACTTTTTTCTTCCTCTTTGGATGTCATGCTGAACGCGCCTCCTTGTAGGCTTGCTCTATAACTGCAAAGTTTTTCTCAGCTATGTCAGCTCTGAAACGTTCCTTAACCGTTTTCTTAATGCTTTCTAGGTTGACAATGTTGGTGGCGCGGGCGGCAGCTCCAAGCATGGCTGTGCTTGTTATAGGTGCTCCCAAAATTTTTATGGCTATTTCTGTGGCTGGAACTGTCCAAACCTCAATTTTGTTGGCGCCAAGCGCCTGCTTAACTTCAACCGGGTTCTCTTTTGAGTTGATTATGATTTTTCCGTTTTCGCCTAAGCCCTCGGTTACTGGCACGGTTTTCATTAAAGTCGGATCCAAAACAATAACAACGTCGGGATTGTAAACCGCACAGTGGATTTTTATGGGCTCAATGCTTATCCTTGTGAAGGCTGTTACAGGAGCCCCCATCCGTTCGGGGCCAAATTCTGGAAAGGATTGGATATACTTGCCTTCATATACGGCGGCTTTTGCGAGCAATTCGCTGGCTGTCCATGCTCCTTGGCCGCCCCGCCCATGCCATCTAATTTCAATAACCTTTTTCAAAGGGTTTTCCCCATTTGAGCTTCAAAGTTTGGTAAGCACTCACATATACATTTTTCTGAATAAAACTGCAAAATTGCAAGGTGTTTGGGCCACTACCCTTGTGAAATCAAATCTTTTAAGATTCCTTTGAGTGGGGCGTCGAGAAATCTTTTAACACGATTCAAAAGTTCAACGCCCTTCTCTGTTGTTGCATAATATTTTATGCGACGTCTCCCCCTTCTTGTCCACTTCCCCTTTATTAAGCCGTTTTCCTCTAGTTCGTAAAGGAGTGGGTAGACTGCTCCAGGATGGAAACTCCATCCGGTCAGCCTTTTTAACTCTCTTGAGACGTTGTATCCGGACATGGGGGTTTTATTTAGAAGCCATAGGATTAGGACTCTGCTGAAGCCTCGAATCATGGCTTTTACAAGGTCTTTTTCCAATTCAGCCATGAAGAGCCAGCCTACACGCCGATGTTAAGCCGTAGGGTTTTAATGGAAAACGCAAAATATAAGCTCTGTCAATTTTGACGGAAAATTGATATATCACGTTTTAAACAATTCCATTGAGGCTTATGGTCGGAATAAGTGACAGCTTTCTGCGCGGTCTTGAAAAACCAGTGATTCTATGGCTTTTGCTTCATAAGCCGAGACATGGATACGAGTTAATAACCGAGTTTAAAAGGTTGACAGGGAGAAAACTCAAGCCCAGCATAGTTTACCCGTTCCTGCATAAGCTTGAGGCGGAAGGCTTTGTAAGCAGTCACTGGCTGGTTAAAGGTAAACGAAAAATTAGGCATTACACGCTAACGAAAAGGGGCGAAGAACTTTTCAAAAAGATAAAAGAGACCTTCACGAAGCCCGTAAGAGAATTCTTCATGGAAATAATCCATTCGTGAAAAATAACGTCTCTCAGACGGCTTATGGAAGCCTCGGGCGGGATTCGAACCCGCGACCACCGCCTTACCAAGGCGGTGCTCCACCAGGCTGAGCTACCGAGGCATGGGTGAACGCGCCGACAAGACATATATGCGAAGGGTGTTTTTTAAAGGATTTCGCAACAAATGTTTATTATTCTGGACGTTCAAGTGCAAAAATGGAGGGGCGTTGGAGGCAGGTGT
>CAZZMT010000079.1:0-2530 GCA_964655395.1 uncultured Candidatus Bathyarchaeia archaeon
TGGAAAATCAAGAAAAATTTTCCACTAAAACTCCATTTCCGCCCTAAAACTTAAGTGGCGCGGGGTGCGGGATTTGAACCCGCGCGGCCGAAACCGGCCACAGGCTTAGCAGGCCTGCCCCCTACCAGGCTAGGGCAACCCCGCCATGATTTTACCTGACCCCGCATGATTTAAATGTTTTACTTGCGTTTTCTGAAGAATGAGAGGGTGTCTTTTTCGCATATGTATTCAAAGCCGGCTTCTAGTAGGCTTTTGATTTCTTCGGTTTAGATGCTACTTTAACGTGAGATTCGCTTTCTCCAAGTCTCCGAAGATATTCTTTCGAGAGTTTATGTAGATTTCTGTGTCCTGAAAGTTTTGACGTATAGGATATATTTGGTTTTGTGATATCCTATGGTGGCTTTCCAGTGGCGGATTGTGTGGAAGCCTTGGATTCTGAAGTTTTATTCGTTGTGGCAAACAAAAGTTTTAAGTGTTAAGCTGGTTGTATTCTGCTTTTTCTCACTGCTGCTGGTGGAATGTTTGGAGGGCGACGAGAGCAAAAGGTTGGATTATCATAGAGCCGAAGTTATGGGTCAAGAAAGGGTTTCCAAGCTTTTGTTTCGTTTCTCTGTGCCTGCTATTATTGCAAATGAGGCTACGGCTCTTTATGAGTTGGTTGATGCTGTTTGGTGTGGGCGTCTCTGCAATGAAGCGCTTGCCGCTTTAACTGTTGCTGGTCCGTTAATGGCAATTTATAGGGCCATAGGAGCTGGAATAGCTGTTGGAAGTGCTTCTCTGATTGCTAGGCGTCTCGGAGCTGGAAAGAAGGATGAAGCGGACAGGGCTGTATGCAACAGCATAACCTTATTTTTCGTCGTGAGCGGCTTAGCAACAATAATCTGTCTAATAGGATTAGGATTTCTATTAAGAGTTTTCGGTGCAGCAGACCCTGTTTTTCCCTATGCTTACAGTTACATGTTTGTTGAAACGTGTTCTATGCCTGTTGATTTCTTTTTGGTTATTGCCGCAGAGCTTATCAGGGCGCAGGGAAGTCCAGCCATTGCAAGTGCAGGTTTGATTTTGGCAAACATGGCCGACCTCATCTGGAGTCCAATCCTAATTTTTGGTGTTGGCCCCTTTCCGGCGCTGGGGATTGCTGGCGCAGCTTTTGGCACGCTTATAGGACGCGTTATAGGATTAGCGCTTTTAATTCCCTATCTGGCGTTTAAATCCATATATAGATTTAAAATAGCCTACTTCAAACTTCATTACAGAACAATCGCTGACATTTACAGCGTTGGGATATCAAGCACTTTAAGGATGATTGCAATTTCCATATCCCAAATATTAGCTTGTATAACGGCATCCTACTATGGGACTATCCCACTGGCTGTTTTAGGCGTCCTCTTCAGAATTAACAGGCTAAATTTCGCGTTTTGCATAGGCTTAAACCAGGCTGTGGTGCCACTTGTAGGATACAATTATGGAGCACGAAAAAACGAACGCGTCCGCGAGATTGCGACTAAAGCTACGTCAATAGGCGCTGCCTGGGGAGCATTATGGTACATTATGGTGATGCTTTTTCCAACACAAACATTAGAACTGTTCACGACAGACCCAGAATTCCTAAGGATAGGTGCATCTGCACTACAAATTTTCGCCATAACCTTCCTAACAACCTCTGAAATAATAATAAGCGGCTTCTTCCAAGGGTTAGGAAAGGCAAAATCAGCCATAATCATAACATCAGCACGTCAAATCATATTCCTAATACCATGCCTCCTTACATTGCCCTACACCATCGGCCTAAACGGACTATGGCTAGCATATCCCATAGCAGGAATTCTAGCCCTCGCATTGGGCTTAACCCTAACATTCCTCGAATTCCAAAAACTAAAACTGGCACGTGCTTAACTCCTAAAACAAAGCTTTGACTTCCTTCTTAAATGAAAAGGTTAAAACAAAAAGAAGAGGAGACGCGGGAGAGGCCTCCGGGAAATTTTGAAGCTGGGACCCCACACATTTTTTAAAATTTTCGCTTCGGCGTATGTTAGTCGCTGTAATCGCTTTGTACGCGATAAATTAACTGGTCATATTTGCCACGTCAAAGTCATAAACTTGCTTGCAACTATTAAACTTGGTGTTATACTTCTTTTTGTTTGTGGGAATTTTAATGATGCCCTCTGTATTTTGGCTATGCCTTCAGCGTTTAGGGTTTGCAGCTTAGTTAAAACATAGCTCTCACTTCAATTCCACTTTAACATTCCAATCTTCAAGAAAAACGATGAGTGGTTGCACGATATTAGAGCATATCCGCAGCTTCTTTGGCTATTTTTCCTCTCTCCTTTTGACAATGGAGGAGTCCGCCTAACACTTTGAACGTCAATAAAGTATATGTGTCCTTCCTATCCACACGCGCGAAAAGCTTGATGCTTCTCAAGAATTTTATGATATTCCCAGTTCATATGCTTTTTCCGCTAAGTCTTCATGGTGGTTTTTCACGGGCTAGTTTCCAGGAATAAACCGTTATAATTATTGGGTTCAATAC
>CAZZMT010000080.1:0-3653 GCA_964655395.1 uncultured Candidatus Bathyarchaeia archaeon
TTATTTTCCGTTTAAGCTCAGCGCTAAAACCATAATAGCTTACGGCACGCCCGCTAGGGTTTCCGCTACTTAATAACTTCAAAAGCAAATACGCAAAGGTATGATGTTGCTTGATACTTGTCCTCCAAGTCCTATATCCCTTCCTCCTTAAATAAAGCGCTGTTAGATCGGCATGTGTAGTTTTTCCCGCTCCATCAGAACCAAAGAAGTATATCATCTTACAGCGTAAGCTTTTCATTTGAAACGTTCCCGGACGTAATCTAAGAGTACACTTATGCCCTTTGACGAGGGCTGCCTAACCATTTGACTTAGAACTTTTAGATTTTTATTCCGACTTATCTCTAACCATGCTTTTGACATATAAGCCCAAGCTATCACAGAAGTAGGGTATGGATATGGTACCTTAAACTCTCTAGAAAGCTGAGACCTAATAATCCTCAAAGGCATCGTAAATGTGAATTGCTCGTCAAATTGAAGCTGCAAGTTTACTTCAGAATTAAACAGCTTACACGCTATATACTGGGCGGTATGTAGGTAAAGGTTCAATGGCAAGAGGAGATTTTCGTTTATAGCTATTTTTTCTATAGTTTCCAGATCCTCCTTCATCAAAGTGTAAATTGCAAGGTAGAGCCCGGGTATTGACAGATTAAAGTCCTTGAGTAGCGAATAAGCGGCTTCTCTAACCACTTCATAGTTCTCCGAAAGTTTAACCGCCACCCGTCCATCTTCAAGCCTAAACTTTTCATAGGCCTGTTTTTGCCACAAATTTTCAGCCTGAAATAGATCTAAGTATCCTACTGCCAACCGCTTATGAATGTCAAGATCCACATAAGCGCCATCCTCCCCGATTTTCCTGAGAACAACTTCCGGTGTACCTATCTTAAGCATGAAGTATCCTTTATCTCTGAGCTTAGCGATTAAAGGTTGGAGGTCATTTTCATCGCGCAACAGCACATCAACATCATCTGGAAAATACCGGAAAGGCTTAAACGTTTTAAAGAACATCAACTCAACTCCAAGTTCCTCTGAGACATCTAATAGCAAACCTACCTCTTCGATCTGCATCCTCCGTCTTCTTTCATAACTATCCATTAACAAATCAGCTTCCTTTGGGAGTTTTATACCAAGCCTTAAACACCCTTCATAGAAGAGGGGAAAAATCTTGTTTTTTACAGCAAACTCAATTGAAGACATTAAGAAATCCTTTGTGAGGTAGGAAAAGCCATCGCATAAAGCGAAATATGGATTAGCCACTTTCACCACAAATTCTGAAACGTTCATATATGATGTCTTCTTTCTGCTAATTTTCGCTTCACCAGTATTGGCAGATAAATAATTGCTCCAATAGGCAATCCGAGCAGAATCAGCAGGTTTTCAACTATTATGCGTAGTCTGTTGCTTATTGGGTTTATGTAGTTGCTTCGAAAGTTTTGAGTGTTGATGTCGTCAACGTTTTTTCTTCCATGCATGTAAATGATCTTCATGTAATATATTCCGCTTCTAAGTGCCCGCGAGAGGGTTTTCCTCCAAGTTCTTGTCGGAACATGAACAACTGGAAAGGCGTTGACGAATCCCACTTCAACACCCATCCTTCTTAAGCGAGCAAAGATTTCCACATCCTCACGAACCTTAAAGCTCTCGTCAAACCTAACCTTCTTGAAAATGTTGGCGTCGCAAACCAGATTGCAAAGGTTCAAGTCTGTTGGATTTATCTCCAAGCCCTTCAAAACCGCGTTCTTCCTAGCATGTTTCGCTATTTCCTCCAGCCAATTATTGCTAAGCGGAAAAGCATCAGACTCAACGAAAACCAAAATCTCACCCCTAGCCCTTGAAATAACGTCATTCCACGCCTCAGGTATCGAACCCTTAGTCGACGTAACAAACTCAAAATCACGAAAAGTTTGCTCTTCCAAGGCTTTACGTAGCCTTTCAAAATCTGAATCTTTCTTCGCGATTGAGATAACGCTAATTTTCGGCATACCTAACCTCAGTAAATTTGTCTTAAATTAAGACGAGCATTAACTTTTAAATAATAACTTCTCGCAATTCTTCAACACGTCTGTAGAATATACCGTTAACGTGCTGCGGATGCTGTGAAAGTGAATAACATCACATCCTTTTGCGGTGTTTAAAAGCCAGCTTTTCAGTTTACCCCTCATCCGTGGAATATGGTAGGCGTCTCCAGGAGCCCAAACAGGCCACCTAAACACATGGACACCATTAATCCACTCCTCCCTAGGATTATCGATATTTGACTCTCCACACAGCACGGTAACATCATGCCCTTTTTTAACAAGCCTCTCCGCCACGGACTTAACAACATACTCAACACCGCCTATATGGGAATAATACCTCGGTGCTACAAATAGTAAATTCATTTGAGGCCAGCAACCTATAATAAATAATTTTCTGATGCTCTATCCACGCTCTGCACTCTTCGTCAGCCAAGGCCTGCAGAGAAGCTACCAATGGCCAAAAATTCATAAATATTCTGCATGATGAAGTCCCTGCCTCCTCTGCTCAAGCCAAAGTCAATATATCGCTGAAACTTTCAGGCTTACTTGCTCCATGCGATCTCCCTTGTCCAAATGTTCCTTACCGCGGCTATGACAAGGTAAAACTGCTGCATCACCCATGCCTTATACGACTTTAACACCATAAGTATAATCCCTATTCCCAACAAGGTTATAGCCATAAAGGAGGCATAAAGCGTGCTCATTGCTAACAGGAGCGCAGATAATATTAAAAGCCATGGATTAACCACATGTAACCACCATTCCATCCTCCAAACCTTTCCAAAGGATTTAACAGGCCTGTAAACCCCCAGCTTCTTAGCGTAACTTTTCGTCTTAAAGAAGCTTAACAATAGATGCTGGGCCCTTCTCATCTTCCTGCGGAACTGACTTCCTCTTATAGGTTCTTTTACAATTACATCGTCAACTTGAATTGCCCTAAAGCCTAGTAAGGCGACATAGGATCCGAAACTGCTGTCATCACTACCTGGGAATGCTGGAAGACCATATCTACGGAGCAGTTCGGTTCTAATTGCCAAAAATGGTCCATTATGAACTGGAGTAGCAAAAATCTTGGACTCTGCAATTCTAATTATATTATAGTAATTACGGTAAACATTTTCGAATGTCTCATCATTAGAGTAAATGATGCTCGCTGTAACCGCCCCAACAGATGGATCCGCGAAATACTTTGTAGCTTTATGTAGAGCGTCAGGTTCCCATGAAGCATCCGCATCAGTAAGCACTACGACACCGCTTTCTGAAGAAACATACTTTAGAGATTCCAGTAGAGCAGAAAGCTTCCCCCTCCGCTCAGACTCCTCAATCAATTTAAAATTAACATCTCTGTGCTCAGAAGCCCATTTCTTAACAATATCTACCGTTCCATCATCGCTTGCACTATCAACAACAATAACTTCCACCAGGTTTCTTGGATAATTTTGAGCGCAAATGTTGTCAAGCCTATCTCGGATAAACTTGGCCTCCCTATATGTTGGTACTATAACCGTGAGTTTAGGCTTATAGTTCTCATCAACATTAATATTCCAAGGCTTATTTAAGCATCCACTTCTAAGATAGAGATAATAGATTAGTGGTATTCCAAAATGTACCCCGGCTAACGTTAAAGCCACAAACTCC
>CAZZMT010000081.1:0-1939 GCA_964655395.1 uncultured Candidatus Bathyarchaeia archaeon
GATCCCTGCGAAAAAGCGTGAGAGTGCTTGAAAGCATGGCAGACTACTTTGAAAAGACTCGTGAAAATTTTGTTTTAAGGCTTTTGGAAGCCCTAAAGGCTGGAAATGAAAGCGGCGGAGACAAACGGGGCGTAAAATCCGCCGCCATAACGGTGGTGGATAAAGCCAAAATTTTGATTAGCTTAAGAATTGACAAAAACCCAAGCCCTATTCAAGAGCTTGACATGGCGATTGAAGCCTTCAAAGGAGGCGGTAAAAAGCTTGGCATAATATAAAAACCCTAAAAGCCTTCAAGTTTCTATTTACAGTGGATGTCAAAAAGCATAACTGAAGAAAAACAGAAGCTCCGGGAAAAAATCTGGCGTCAAATGGAACAGGTTGGAGTGGCAACTTTTCCGCTTCCATGTTGGGGAAGAATCCCAAACTTTGTGGGGGCTGAAAAAGCAGCTGAAAGGCTCCGTCAACTGGAAGAATGGAAAAAGGCGAAAGTCATATTTGTAAATCCAGACTCGCCTCAGCGAAAGGTTAGGGAAAACGCCTTAAAAGATGGAAAAATTCTCATAATGGCTTCGCCAAGGCTTAAGCGAGGCTTCCTCTTGATAGACCCGGAGAAGGTGCGGGGAAAAGAGCATCTAGCCTCAACAATAAAGGGCGCGTTCAAATACGGCGTTACAGTGCAAGACTTTCCAAAACCAGACCTAATGGTGGAAGGCTCCGTGGCTGTCGACCTTGAAGGACACAGACTTGGAAAGGGACATGGCTATGGCGACATAGAAATAGAGATTTTGAGGAAAAGATTTGGGAAGATTCCAGTTGCCACAACTGTTCACGATGTGCAAATCGTGGAAAAAGTGCCATTTGAAGCTAAAGACGAGAAAGTCTCCATTATAGTTACGCCGACAAGGGTTATCCGCATAGCTGCATAGCCAAGAAAAACTAGAGGGGGATAGTGTTTTGCTTTGCCGCAAAGCCAAACCATGTCAGTTTTCAGCGGAGTTTTTCAAGGGCTTTATCCACGTCGTCCAATCCAAGCCTTCTAAGAACATCAGACCTCGGTATACCCCTCTCGTCCCAGCCCACAAGCCCGTAATATTTGCGTTTTTCCTCTTCCACACGGGCTTTTTCAACAGCCTTACCCTTAAACGGACCGGATGGCAAAGGCTCATAAAACCTTGGCGGATTATCATCATGAATTTTCGGATCCCACCGCAGGTCTGGACCACCCAGCAACAGCATGGCTCTTTGCAACTGTATTATTCTCATGGCTTTCATGTTGACCCACCCCTCTCTGGTCAGCTCTACGCCAGTAACAGCCCCATAAAAGTCGAAGAGCAGGTTGCTAGGTAGGGCAAAAGTGTTGAAAAAGCAGATCACCCCTGAATCGTCGAAAATCCTCAAGTGCTCGCTTCTGGGATCCTCCAGCGGCATGCACGCTACAGATGTGTGATCGCCACCCTGAACGGAACACACGTATGAATATGTTTCCACATAATCTTTTCCGCTTCGGATGCCGTGGGCGCCTACGCCGATGCCCTTAACTTGCACAGCATAGGGCACAACGTCCACACCTTTAAGTTGGCTTATTTTCAAGGCAGCTCGGTAGGTACCTTCAGCCAGAATGTTGCCTAAGCCCTCTCTATAAGCAATTTTCCTAGCCAAAGCAGCGAAAGCTTCAGCGTCACCCCATTTGGGCTCGATGCCGCCAAAATCCTCTTTCGTCAATATTCCCCTTTGGAAAAGTTCAGCGGCGAAGCCTAACACGTTGCCAGTTTGTATACCGCAGAGGCCCAAGTCGTCTATGACAGAAGCCATGTAAACGTTTGCTTCTGGGTTGAATATATCCAGATTTGTGCCCACGTAAGCCTGCAACTCATAGTCCGGATTGTCTGTTATGGCGCCCTTAAACTTTCCAGACTTAATCATAGCCCCTTTAAGGCAT
>CAZZMT010000082.1:0-1839 GCA_964655395.1 uncultured Candidatus Bathyarchaeia archaeon
GAAACAGGCACGTGGAGCGTCAAATGGAAACAGTGAACGCAAAAAGGAAAGTTTTAGAGGAGCTCTGCTCCGCGTAAAACCGCCATGCTGGTGAAACTTTGCCAAAACATAAAACTTTAACCGCAATCCTCTGTGCAGTTATGTTTTTCACACTTATTCTTGTATCTTGCATTTCCCAAGCTTTATGTTTTAATCAAGCAGAGGTTGAGTTCGAGATTCAATCTGCTGAGGGCGAGCTTTTAGACTGTTATGAGGCGGTTTATGGGGCTGAAGAGGCTGGTGCTAACGTGAGCAGTTTGTTAATGGTTTTAAATGAGGCGGGGTGGCTTTTGTCTAAGGCTAAACTTGCCTACAACAATGGGGACTTGGACTTAGCTTATGAATATGCTTCAAACTGCAGCCAAAGGCTTGAAGGAATCGTAAGCCAAGCTAACAGTCTAAAACTTGAAGCGGAGCAAGCCAGACGCATGGATTTTTTGATCAATTATGTGGGTTCTGCTGCTGGCGCCGCGGCGGTTATGGTTGGCGGCTATGTAGCTTGGGTTTTTATCAAAAGGCATGAAAAGTCCTAGTGAATGGCGGGTTTACGCTTGAAAATTGCTGAATATTGGCTTTTGTACTGGACTGTTGTTGGTGTTTTCGCCTTGCTGGTGGCTTCGCCTTTTCTTAGTCGCGTGTTAGTTTATCCGCGAACAGAATTCTTTACGGAGCTTTGGATTTTAGACGAGAACCACAGGGCTGAAAATTACCCATTTAACGTTACACCCAACCAAGAATACACCATTTATTTAGGCATAGCCAACCGTTTAGGCTACTGCGCCTATTACACGGTGCGGGTGAAATTCCTAAACTGGTCGCAGACTGAGCTTATGCCAACCCGTTTCGGACCCATTAAAGAACGTCTTCCAAGCAGTTTGCCATCACTATTTAACTTAACGGCCTTCGTGGCGGACGAGCAGGTCTACGAAATCCCAATCACGTTTTCCTTTAACTATACCTGGGATCAGCCGCCCACGAAAGTTGAACTTTCCAGTTTGTGGTTTAACGGCGTAAGGCTAAACATGGGCAACTACACACTGTCATGGGATGCTGATAACAAGGCATTTAGGGGGTTCCTATTCTTCGAGTTATGGTTATATAACAATGACACAAACGGTTTCGATTATCACGGACGGTTTGTTGGCTTATGGTTTAACATGACAGTTTCTTTTAGTTGAAAAATAAATGTATGAAAAAGTTTAAACATGGGTTTTACATTCGACCCATCGTGACTAATATGAGGATCAAGCGAAAAATTGGACAGAAGGGAAGATAGTGATCCCAAAGGATGTGTTGAGCCGTAAAATTTAGAGATTGATTCGGCTTATAATTTTTCTATTGCCTTTAACGTTTCGCTATAAATTTTGGCGCTTATGTAAAAGTTTGCATCTATAAGTTTTTCAAGCGTTTGTTTGGCTTCCTCTTTTGTTATTAGCTTCCTTTTTGTGGCTGTTAGGACTATGTATATGGTTCCTCTCGGGGTTAAGCCGAGCTGTCGGGCTACCTCCCTTGCGTTTGTCTGGTCTATTAGGATTAGTTTTTCCTTTTTCTGTTTGGCAAGAATTATTGCTTGAGCTTCACCTATATCTATTCCTGCCATTTTCGCCAAGGCTTCAGATTTTTTGTTGTTTTCTTCTGTTAAAGGATGGGGGATGATCCATCCTTCTTTTAAGGCTTGTTCTATTGAAATGGCGTCTGGATAACCTTTTTCTTTTCCTCGGTCCACTGCTTCGTTTTTGACTTCTGGTGGTATTTGGATTTGTGGGAATATGCTTTTCAGCAGCTGGAGTTTGCCGAGTT
>CAZZMT010000083.1:0-1537 GCA_964655395.1 uncultured Candidatus Bathyarchaeia archaeon
CATTATAATGGTAAGCGTATACTGGTTACTTCGGCGCAGGCTGTATGCGCACGTAAAGACTGAGAGGGAATTAGGTTTAGAAAAGTCTATGGAAATCCTAGGAGCTAGTGCGTTTCATGAAAGTAAAAGTTTTAAGTTGCCTGATAATATTCGTTGTGATGAGGATTGTTTGTGTACGAGTTTGATGTAGTGATAGTTGAGGATGAAACAGGCGGTTACATAGCATTTGTTCCAGCTTTGCCGGGCTGCCACACGCAGGGAGAATCGTTAGAGGAACTTATAAAAAACGTTAAAGAAGCCATCGAGCTTTACATTGAAACTTTGACGGAAACTGAAAAAAAGGAGCTTTTGCAACAGAGAGTTGTTGGAATACAGAAAGTGAAGGCTTTTGCCTAAGATTCCCCCTGTAGATTCTCGAAGGTTAATTAAGATTCTTGAAAATTTCGGCTTTAGGGTAGTGCGTCAAAAAGGCTCTCACGTTATTATGATGAATGAAGAGAAAACAAGAATAGTGATACCGGTTCATCCCGGTAGGAAAGTAAAACCTGGACTTGTCAGGGCGATTATGCGAGAAGCCGGAATTAGTAGAGAAGAAATCTTCAAAATTCTTAAAAAGAAATAATGGCTGTTCTGTTGGTGCGGGAATGGCGTTTAGGGTGGGCTGATGTATTTGGAAGATGTTTTAAGCCAATATGAGGGCAAAAGGGTTCTCGTAACAGGCGGCTGCGGGTGTATCGGCAGCAACCTTGTTAGAGCTTTGTTGAGGGCTAATGTGGAAAAAATAGTCGTTTTAGATGATCTGTCAGCTTCTTTCGCGTGGAACCTTCCCAACGACCCCAAAGTGGTCTTCATTAATGGCAGTGTTTTGAATGAAGAGCATTTGAAAAGGGCCTTCAGCTTTAAGCCTAATTATGTTTTCCATCTGGCTGCTCATTTCGCCAACCAGAACAGTGTTGATCATCCTGAAACTGATTTGATGGTTAATGGGCTTGGAACTTTGAAAACCCTCCAGTATGCCCATTTAACTGGTGTGGAAAGGTTTGTTTTCGCTTCTTCAGGCTGTTCGGTTTATGGTAGTCAGGCGCCTTTACCGTTGAAAGAGGATTTTGTTTCGCTGCATTTAGACACGCCTTATCAGATTCATAAGTTGCTGGGTGAATTGTACTGCAACTACTTCCATAACTATTATGGTTTGCCCGTTGCCATAGCCAGGTACTTTAACGTTTATGGTCCAGGCGAGGTTCCGGGAAAATACCGTAATGTTATTCCCAATTTTATTTGGTGGGCTATGCATAGGCAACCTCTGCTAATAACAGGCACCGGGGAGGAGACAAGGGATTTCACGTTTGTCGAGGACGTTGTTGATGGTACGCTTAAGATGGGTGTTGTTGAAGAGGCTGTTGGGTAAGCGGTTAATTTGGCTTCTGAAACTGAAACACGCATAATTGACTTGGCCAACTGGATTAACGAGTTAACGGGCAACGATGCTGGAGTTGTTTTTAAGCCTAGAGGGGATTGGGATAGAGTTGTTAGGCGA
>CAZZMT010000084.1:0-17730 GCA_964655395.1 uncultured Candidatus Bathyarchaeia archaeon
TTTCTGTTGGGGAACGTTTAAGTTTTAAATTGTGGGCTACCTTAAATAGGCTTTAGAGACGGGGCGGGTAGCCTAGCAAGGATAGGGCGCAGGCCTCCTAAGCCTGTGGTCGTGGGTTCAAATCCCACCCCGCCCGTTTCAGCATGAACCCTACCCGCTTGTTACTTACGTTTTCTGAATAACATTACACCGTCTGTGGCTGTGCAGACATATTCAAATCCGGCTTCTATGAGTTGTTCAGCTTCCTTGGATGTGGTTGCTGCTTTACAGATAAATTCGTCGTCCTTGAAGTCAACGAGTTGAGTGTATATTAGCGTGTTTTTGATGTTTTTATGGCCGAGCAGGCGCATTACGTGTAGTATGTCTCTTGTTCTTGCGTATTCCATGGTGGCTTTCCAATGGCGGAATGTGTGGAAGGTTATCTGTCTCAGCCTTGGATTTTGAAGTTTTATAGCTAGCCTAGCCCTTTGCCTTACGAAGCTTTTTCTCATTATGGTAACGTTTGGAAATATCGTTGTGGAATCTTTCGGTAAGGCATTTAACATGGCCATAAGCTTGCTTGAAATTTTGAGGATTCGTGGGTTGCTGCCTTTTTCTGGCGTTACTCTTACTGCTGCTTTTTCGAAATCTATATCTGTCCATTTGAGTTTGCTTGCTTCTCCACTTCTTATTCCAGTTTCCTTTAGCAATTGTAGGTATGTAGCCAGTCTTTTCGTGTTTGAGCATCCGGCTATGAAGTCGTCAATTTCTCTTTCTGTTGGTATGAAGGGTATCTTTTCAACCCTTCTATATTTGGGAGGTTCCCATTTGCCTCCAAGGAATATTAGAAAATTGCTGTAGGCTTCAACCATTAACTCTTTTCTGGCTTCGCTGCAGTTGTTTTTTGCGATGGCTTCTTTAACGGATTCTGGGTTGTATAGGTCTGCGCCTAAATTTTGAAGCCTTTTTAGGATTTTAATGTGTCCCTCAATTGTTGTTTCTGCGTAACCCTGCTTTTTTAGAGTCCAAGCGTATTCTAGGATTTTTGTAGTTTTGGCTTGGCTTGTGGCGAGGTGTTCTTGTTGCTTTGCGGCTCCCGCCAGCCCGCTTTTAGACGGGTTTTCCACCGTGTCCAATGTTTTCGCCGCCTTGCCGGCGGTGGACGCTCTACATGGGGTTTCATCGCTCCATTGGCAATATTTATCTAAGATTTTGGGTGAATTTAAAATCAACGTATGAATTTTCTGAGCATGTTGCAACATGTTTCGGCTGTTAATGTTTTGTTTCGTTTGTCGGTGTTTGGGGTCTGAGAATCTGTAGTAGCAGTTTTTGCATAAATAGCGTTGAATGATGGTTTGGTTGTTGTATCTTTTTCCGCTGCATATTACGTTGGTTGAGCCGCATTGTGGACACGTTATGGCTTGAGGCTGTGTTGGAGGCTGGACGCTAGAATTTGTTTGGTTATGTTCGCCTGAATTTGTGTTTTTACTGCCAGCCTCCATCATTTCAGCCTCAAACATGTCAATACACCATTTTAACATGGAAAACCAAAAATGGGGAGTTTAAGATGGGCGGCAGAAAAGCCGCCATGCACATTCGAAACATATGAGGGCTGAAGGCGCTAACCAGTTGCCGAAGCACCCGCGCCAGCCTCTTTTAAAGCCTCTAATAATGCGCGCTTCTGCTCAGCCGACAAAGCCTTAACCTTTGAAAGCAACTCGTTTTCTTCAGTGGTTGTAGGGTTTACATGTGCTGTTAAGGATTGTTGTGGCTCGCGGTAAGGCACGCCGAAAATAATCTGCTTCTGCTCACCTCGAACCGTTTGATTTTCCAGTTTAACCTTGACCTTTTTACCCTTCCATTGTGCGCTGTCCTCGCCGAAAGCATCGATTAGCCTGTCCCAAGTGGTGGTGTTGAAGCCCCAAGTGTAGAGTTCGCCTGTGCGGACCAGCCTAACAACCGCATAGCCCCTTGGCCTTTCGAAACGGCTTTCTTCAGCGCTGCGCACGTAGGGTTCTTCCACGATTTCCACCAGGTCGTCTTGCCTGACGTGGTGGGGCTTTAGAAATGGCGGCCTACCCATTCTAGGCAGTTTCACCATTCGGCTTTTCACCTCCTTTAAGCTTATTTTTGCCACGGGCCCGTGACCGTGAAAGGCGCAAATCAGGCTTAAGGCGGAAAGGCTTAACATCACGTAAAAGCTGTTCTTGAATTTCCGCTATTTCTCGTGCAATCCGTTCTCGTCTGGCTGCAATCTTGCGGAAAACACGCTCCTCACGAGGATTTAGGGCCTTCAAAGGACGCTGAGGATCAAGCAGATGCGTGAGGCTGCGGCCTGGTTCTCGTAGAACACGTTGCACGTAGCCAGGTAGATAAGAGCCACTACGCAGCATTGCATTGCAAACACGTCTAAGCTCTGCCTCCTCACGCAATAATTGGTTTAGCTTAGCGCATAACTTGAGCTCTTCAACATTAGACGTCCCAATAAAACTTTGCACAGCTAAGTTAATAACACGATTTAATGCAATGTTGTGCTCTCTACAGAAACGCTTCAATAAGGGAGCTAGATCTTTCCAAAAATAAACCCGAACAATCATTTATTGGCATCCTCATCGACTTCTATTTGGATATACGTATATTCTGAAACGTGAAAACAAAGCTTGGTTTTTGGCGATTTTGCCGATATCTCCTTGCAATCGGCTTCTTTTGAGATATACGTATATTGTGATAGGTGCATGGGCAGTTGTCTCCTACCAGTTTAGGTGTTGTGTTCTGTTTTGGGTTAGTTGGCGTATTCTTGCAAGTTCATCGGCGATTAAGCATAGGATGCAGTGCAATTTTTTGTCAGTGTTTGCTTTGCAGTATTCTTGATCTTGGCAGTTTTGGCAGAATAAGGTTTGATAGAGGTCGATTGGAGGTAATGTTTTCTTTATTGGCTTTGCCTGATTTAGTGTTCGATCTTTCGGAGTGTCCATTTTAAAAATCCTCCTTAATGATTGGGGCTACTTTTAGAACGTTATCGATTTCTATTTCGACAGCTTCCACTGGTCTTCCATATTTTTCTTCTAGGAGTTTAACCCATGACTTAGGTAGAAAGATGGCTAAACCGTTTCCGATTTGCAAATTTTTCTTTTTATCGGCATTTCTTTTTCCCTTTTTCGTTTATACAATGTTTAAATAGGAGTGAACAAACAGAACAAAAATTAGGTGTAACAAAGTTTTGGAAAAACGCGAATTTCTGTCCAAAAGATTTGGAAAACGCAGGAAAGATGTGGATTTAAGGATTTTAAAGCGGCTAATTGCTTGTCCAGCCTATCCTAGAACGCTTATTGAGGAGTTGGGAGTTACGCGGAACGCCGTGTATTATCATCTCAACCGTTTTGCTAAGTATAGGATTGTAAAGCAACTTAAGGACGGCAGGTATGCCTTTGTAGGTTACTTTGATGAAGAGGAAGCTGTTGTGCAGGCCATTACTAGTTGGCGAAGTGTAGCCTTTAGGTATCCTACGGTTGTGGAAATCGCTAATGAGACTGGTTTAAAACTTGAAGATGCTGAACGTCTTGCTAACAAAACAAGGGATAAAACTGGCTGGTTTGCCCCCAACGAGGCAATCATTGAAAGGGCTACAGAGAGGCTTGGGGAAGTGCTTGTTTGCGCTGCCCGCATGAGAGATGGGAAGGTTGGTGAGGATGGGAAATCGGAGGATTTTGATTATAAGAATGATGGAGAGATAGTTGAAGAGGCGAAACGTTTTCTTATGGATTATCCTGAAATGCTGCCCAAAATTGTGGACGACGAAGTTTATTGGCCGGAAAAAGCTCTCAAATACCTTGTAAGAAATTACAAACCAAAAGATCGAGGAATACCTTATTTTGCGGTGGTTCCCAGAGGCTAGAAATGTAACACCTGAACAAGGTGCTTGGCATATATGAAAAATCAGACCTATGTCTATCCCTTATATATTTTGTCTACCCTCTCCCCTAGGATTTTTGTGTTGTTGTTTAACGGAAAATTGCCAACAACAACATTTGAGTTAAAAAATTACAAACTTCTCAAAGGTTTTTGCAAAAATTTTAGGCTTCCAAAAGTCGTCGGCGCAAAATTTCAAAAGACGACGACATTTAAACACAATAAGGTGCAAGTGTCTGTCCATTTTCCGTTAAAAGACAGACAGATACGGAGAACCTTAAGACTCCAAAATTTTTAAGTAACATGAGAAAAGATGTTAACAATCTCTTATTTGAGCCCTATGAGTAAAATTGGAAAGTCTAATACGTTTTTGAAGATTGTTATGTCCCTTTTTACGTTTTGGAATTTTGGTTCGTGCGAGGTTGAGGTTATGTAGACTAATGCGTCAAGGTTTCCTTTTTTATGGGCTAGAATTGCCCTTAGGAAGTCTCTGTGAACGGCGTCGATGAGGTTTAACTCTATTGAAACAGCCACTTTATTCTTAAACGCGTCCCAAGCCCAAGCTACTTCTGGGAGTATCCTCTTCTCAAGTTCCCAGCCGCTGTCGTGAAAAGCTTCTTGAATTTCCTTATGATCCACTCTTTTGACCCTTCGTAGAACACCATCAATCTCCCGAAACAGGTTTTTACTCTCCAAAATTTCGCGGGCGCGGTTATAATTAAAAACTTGATACTCTGCCATCACCAACTTCCTCGAGCAAGTGATTATCTATTTGGGACTTCACTGATATAGACCCTTTAAGACGTTTTTCGAGCTTTTGGAAGTTTAAAATTTGCGAGAGGTTTTTAGTTTAGGGTTATTGTTTTATAAATGGTTTTTGCATTTTATCTTTTGTTGGAGGTTTGGCTGTTTGGCTGGTAAGAGGCGGTTGTTGGTTTTGGGGCCTTCTTTTAGGCGTCGGCGTGGTGAGGGTTTGCTTCCTGCGTTGGAGCATTTTGATGGTTTGTTTTTTAGGGTTGCGCGGAAGCATTTGGGTGGTGTTAGGGGTGTGGATGTGGTTGTTATGGTTGATGATTTAACTCTTGTGGATGGTGATACGCCTTTGGCTTATCGTGAGCCTGTGGGAAGCGAGTGGGGTAAGCAGAGGTTTTCAGAGGAAGCTTTAGAGAAGGCTAGAATTGTTAATGAGAAGTTTTTTGAGAAGAAGCTTAGGAATGGTCGATATTCGGAGGTTTATTTGGCTATGGGAAGGCAGTATGCCGAAGCCTTGCCGGATTTAGCCAAGTTTGGGGTTAAAGTTGTTTTCCCAACAAGCGGAGGACCTGGACCAAAAGCACAAGCACTAAAACAATGGATTTTGAAAGGTGAAAGAAATGCCTAACAACACTGGCGATAATAAAAGTTTATTGGAAGAATGGCTGCCCCTGAAAGAAACAAATATTTCATCTGTTATAGAAAAAGGCTTCAAACAAGCTAGAGCAAGATACAAAGCGCAGTTTAAAGAAGTTTTCGGGAAAAATGTTGAAGTATTAGGAATTAACACGCCAGTAATCAGTAACATACACACATGGTTTGCTAGAAGACCCTGTTCAGCATCCCGAGTTCTTACATTGGCTGCTGTAGCGCAAAGTTCCGTCCCTCGGAATAAGTTCATGGAGGCTGTAGGGTTTGGACAGTTTAATAATCTAATAAAATATCGTCAACTTCCAATACTATATAATGCTCACCCAAACGTGCAATCAGTTCAAAAAGTAATTCAATTCAAACATCCTAAAGAAATAACGATATTAGATCCTATGGCTGGTGGCGGCGGTATTCCTCTTGAGGCTGCTAGGCTTGGTTTTCGGACGGTTGCTGTTGAGTATAATCCTGTTGCCTATCTTATTTTGAAGGCCAGTGTTGAGTTTCCAGCCAAGTATGCTGACGCTGGGCTTTTTGAAGAAACTTTGAAAGCTGCAAAGGAGTTTATTAATAAGGCGAAGAATGAAGTAGGAAATTATTACGGAGATGGCGCTAAGCGTTACATCTTTGCAAGAGGGATTAGATGCCCATTTTGTAATGGACTTATACCTATTCAAGGTATTGAACCTGTAATTACGAAAGTTTCAAGATTGAAAAGGAGATTTTTAAGAGTAACATACGACAAAGATAAAAAGAACTTTTCAGCGGAGACAACAGATAAACCCATCTCTTCAGGAACTATTGCAAAGCGGGGAAACAACATTAAGTGTCCCTATGAGGGATGCGGGAAATGGTTCCAGCTGCGAGGCCAAGCGAAGGATGGAACAACAGCTTTTGATCAATGGTTCTCTGAACATGCACAACTGATGGAAAACGTGGTTGAGGGCTTCACACCAATAACATCTGGAATTGAGGAGAAAATGCTTAATCTGCATATTCCGCTTGTTAAGCAAGTCGGAAACACTTTCTATGCCATTTGGGACGACGAGTCTGAAAGAGGAAAATTTATCGATTCATTACACGCCCTCAGCAACGAGCTTCTTGATATTCAGAACTTTATCCCTCTAGACGAAATTTCCACAGATAATGTGTGGGCAAGCACCGCAAGAGCCAAAGGCTTATCAAAGTGGTATATGCTCTACAATCCAAGACAACTTTTAGCCATAGCAAACCTATCCAAAATCGTGGCAGAAACAGCCGAAAAACTAGTATCAAAAAATGGAGAATTTGGCGCAGCAGTAGCGACATATTTGGCTTTGGCGCTCGACAAAGTAGTTGATTATAATACGATTGCAACAATGTGGAATTATCCTCGCGCCTCAATTGTTCATACACTTAGAGGTGAGAGCACCTTAGACTTCAGAAAAGAATACTGCGAAATGGGATTTCTCCCTTCAGAGTTAAGTTTAGGATGGGCTTTAGAGCCGGATATCGCCGAATCTGAAAGTCTGGCAAAGACAGCCGGCGGTATTCTCCCTGTCCTGCGTTTCCTCTGTGATGAGTTTCGAGGCTCAAACATCGGCAATTATGTGGATGTTTATTTGGGTGATGCTACCCAGCTTTCCACTGTTCTGCCTGAAAATAGTGTTGACGTTATAAATGTTGATCCGCCGTATTTTGAGCAGGTAGTTTACAGTGATAGGAGCGAGTTCTTCTGGGCTGTGTTGCGTCGAGCTCTAGCGCCGGTGCTTGAACTTTTATTTAAGCCTGGCATGAAGCTGTCTGTCTGGTCTTGGACAAGCCCAACAGTTCCCAGAGAGAGGGAAGTTGTAACTTACGATAAAGAAGACAGTCAGGGGAGATTCAGCAAATTCTTCAACGAGTTCATAAAGGAAACAGCAAAAGTCCTGAAAGAAGACGGCGTCCTCACATTATGGTTTACCCATCCCACAGCCCAAGCATGGCGAGTCGTAAGCGAATCCCTATACCAGCATGGCTACGTAGTACCAAAGGTTTGGCCGCTTCAAACCGAATATAAACTTAGGTTCAAAAGACAGTGGAATGTCGTTGCCCAAGAAATGAGCCTAATTATCGTGGGTCGCAAAAGTCCACGTAAAAAACTATTAGAAATATCTCCTCAAGACATTAGGGGAAGCCTAATCGAAAACCCCATGTTAACCAAAACGGTCGAAGAAACCGTGGAGAGCACAAGAAAAATTATCGTTGAAAGCAACGTCTCTCCAGCCGACACGGCAGCGCTGATGTTCGGAACAGCCTTAAGCGTTGCCTCACGCTTCGAACTGCCCATAGGCGCCAAATTCCAAGACCTTTACGACGCAGCCATAACCACCGTAGTTTCAAGATACACAGAACCCCTCATCTACAAAATCCTAACAGAAACAGGTCCGGTCAAGATGGACGAAGCTACAGCCCAAAAAATAGCCAAAAACATAGCCCAAGGCATGCTGTGGGACCCTGCAACCCGCGCGTATTTAACCCTCTGGCTAATTTCCAGAGTAGATTTAGCAACAGCGAAAATACGCCAAGAACCATTAGGCTTACACTTCGACCTAGTCCAAACAGTCGGCAAACTATGCGGCTTCGGCATAGAAAACCTAAAACACTACAGCCTCATCGCAGAAAAAACCATAAACAAAACTGGAAAAGCCTACCATCCACAATTCCTAGAAATGCTAACCCTCCCAGGAGGACAAACCTACCTAGACAGACTGATGGAAGCTGCTCCTGGAAACGCCACAATACTCGCCCGCATGGCCATGACGGAAAGCGGAGACCCCGCAGCCAGAGCCAAAACCATTAAGGCGAAAATGAGCATGCACAGCGATAGGGAACTGTCCAGCAACGCAGCCCTAGCCATAATCCTACTTGAAACCACAAGAGACCAAGACCTAGGCTACAGAATAACAGACAAAACAAAAATAACAGGATACTTCCCAGGAATGGACGAAAGCGACATAGCAAAACTCGTAAGAGAATTAGCTATAAAAACCCTAACACAATTAGTCTTTTAATAGAGGCCAAAGCCTTGAAAACCATAGGCCAAGTTTTCCAACTAAAAGAATCCTTCCTAGAAATAAAGTCAGAACTAACCCCAAGCTTCGACGAAGTTATAAGAAGCTATCTTGGACAGCATGTCAAAACCAAATTCAAAGACCCAGCCTACGTAACAGAAATCACATGGCCAACACCCCCGCTGCAAACGTTTATAAAAAGAATCATTGAAGGCCTAACAACCCCAACAGTTCAAGGCACATACCTCATAAGAGGATTCGGCTTCGGAAAAACCCACGCAATAATACTCCTCTGGCACATGCTAAACTCAAAAGAAGGAGCAGACTCGCCACTGGCAAAACAATTCGGCCTAAAAATAACCCTAGCCCAAGAAACCCTAACACTTGGAATAGACTTCAGCAAAGAACAACCCTTCCCCCACCTATTCAGCCAACTAGAAGCAATAGCAAAAAGACAACCAGAACAATGGCAAATAAAAGACCCAAAACTCTCCCAAGCCATAATAGAAGTAACCAGAGAAATAAGCAGAACAAAAGCCCTAACCCTACCATCAGAAGAACTTGCAAACCTAATCATCAAAATCCTAGAAAAATACAGAGAAGCAAAAGCAAACCCAAGGCTTCTACTCCTAATAGACGAACTCGGAATAGGGATAATTAGCAGACTAACAAGCTACATAGAAACCCAAAACGAGGAAAAATACAGCGAAATCGAATATATAACAAACTTCATAGAACAACTCTACACAAAACTAAGCGGAAAAGGAATCCCAGCATACATCATAGTCGCCCTCGCAGAACAAGACATTAGAGAAATAGATCACATCTACCTCCAACAAGCAGACAAACCAATAATCCAAACAAAAATAGACGGCCTAAGAAAACGCCTCAACATTCTAAAAGAACGCCTAAGCAGAGCAGCTGGAGGTCTAGGCGAAGAAGCCACACTATCCTATGACCCAGAACACGCTATAAACATAGCAAAACACAGAGTCTTCAAGAAAATAGAAGAAGAAAAAGACATAGAAAAAACCCTCACATCATACTTAACACTACAAGCCCAACAGTACAACCTCCAAGAAACCTTTGAAACCTACAAAGAACAAATCAAAAACTACTACCCACTATCTCCAAGCATGATATGGCTGTTCAGAAAAATTCTAAACCCCTACGACGCGCCTAGAACAGAATACGTAAGAACAACACTAAACATACTCGCAGAAGCCGCCGAAAACGCCCTTATAAACGAGCCCCACAAAGCACTAACCGTAAGCGCAAAACACCTCTCCCTTGGAATGGCCGGCGTAATCGACCTGATGGGAGACTTCGAAGCAGAATGGGCCAGCACAACCTCAGACATAGGACACGCCATAAAATCAGCCGACCCAGAAATACAAAAAACCGTAGACATGATCGCTAAACAAATACTTGCAAAGGGCACAACAGCTAACGTAACCGCCCTCATAGAAGTTAGAGACATAAAAGAGATCAAAAGATACGCTGTTTCGCCAGAAGAAATGCAATTAGACATGTTGACAACACTGCCCTCAGAAGAAGCAACCAAAGCCATAACACAACTTCAAGACGCTATAGAATATCTAAAAACACAAAGCGCCAGAATCGAAGAAAAAGAACACGAAGAACAAAAATTCTACATGCCATCCCTAATGAGAACAATCTACGACAAACTAGCAGCCTTTGTGGCAGACCACAGAAGAATACTTGAAGAACCAACACAACTTCCAGCATACCTACAACAAGCAAACCTACCCAGCCTCTTCTACAGCCCAAAAGCAGCAATACCACAAAGAGAAAGAGAAGTCTCAATACTGCTTAAGGAATACAATACAGTCACAAACATAGAAGACCTCATCAATAACGCAGACGTAAGAGACGCCCAAAACGAAGGAAACCTCTCCATAATAGTTGTCCCACCATGGGACGCCTTCCTCTTCAACGAACTCTACCAAAGAAAAACAGACTACCACACCTTAACAAACACAATAGCCCAAAAACTCCAAAGCATAAACCTAGCAGGAAAAATCAGCCACCCCTTACACCTATTAGTCCTCATACCAAACATAAATCAAGACAAACTGACACGCCTAATAGACGACGTAATATCATATGCAGCCGTAAAAGACTTCATCAAACACCTCGAAAACAAAGAAAAAATCCTAGAAGAAAAAATGGTTGACTACGAAAGAACAGTCAAGAAAAGACTCACATTAAGGCTGACAGAGTTCTTAGAAGAACAACGTAAAAAACTTGAAATGGGCCTCAAAAGCTCTATAGAACGCCAGGTAAGAGACGCAAGAGCATCAGCCCAAAAAGAACTCATAAAACTAACACGAAGAATAGCAACAAGCGCTATAGAACTATACGAAGATGTAATCTTCTACAGCATCCAATCCCAAAACTTCACATCCCAAAGCCTAATCAAGCTCTTTGGCGAATTATCCGGAGAAGCCTCAAAACTAGAACAGAGCGGAAAATCTTCTCTATCAGAATACTCCCTCATCATAAACATGTTTTTCAAAAGAGTGGCTGAGTCCACTGGTTTCACGTGGCAACCAGACATAATAGCAGATGCAATATACAAACATTACAAAATAGAAATCGAAAGCGGCGTAATTAGAAAACAAGACAGGATAAACGAAATAGTCGAAAATGCGCTGCTCGGCACATATGAAATAAAACCGCTAAGCTCTAATGTGGTTCAGGAAGCCATTAATAAACTAAACGGAAAAGTAATAGAAGTTGAAAACAAAAAAATAACATTAAAAGTTGACGAGAAAACAGGCCGCATCATTTTTGAGGAAGAAGAAATAAAGCCGCCTGAAATAATTGAGAAAGGGCCTCCCGAAATCACGACAGAAGAAATTATACCTATTACACCAGTAGCACCCCCAACTGAAAAAACACTTAGCGAGGTAATAATCGAAGTAGACCAAAACTTCAATTACGAGGATTTCAAACAAAAGTTAGACTCACTTTATCAAACTTACGGAACACTAATAAGTTCCATAAAGATTGGGACAAGCGGAAACCTCATCCGAGTAACCTTTGACTTCCTAGGTTCGGGTCATCAAACATCAACGGTTATCGGCGCAACAAGATTCCTCAGACAAATCTCCAACATATACAAGGCAACCCCACAACTTGAAATCAAGTTCACAAGCGCCTTGCCTGAAGAAAAACTCCAAGAAATACTCGGCTCATTCTTCACCAAAAAAGTGAGAAGAAGCTGGGATAGACTCCTACCAAGTTAAAAAGGGAAAACCCCTTGAACGAATTAGAAGAAAAAATCAAAAGGGCATTTGGAGAGGTAGCCGTCAACAAAGGATTAGCCCTACGCCATGAAGTTGCAAGGCTCCCTAGGTTCATATCTGAATACTTGATATCCAAATACTGTGCCGCATACCCAGATCGCGAAACAGCCTTCAGCAAACTCGCTGAAGTAGTAGCAGAAAACTTCCCAGAACCCAAAGACAAAGACCGAGTGCTCTACAAACTAAAACGCCTCGGCATAGTTCACCTAATGGACGAGTTCAAAGTAAGCATTGACCTGAAAAGAAATCTATACCTGCTACATATACCGTGCCTACAAATCTATGGTGCACTAGCCGACGAAGGAATCGTTAGAAAATTCGAAAGAACATTATCCGGAATGTGGGGCCTTGGAACACTTGAATATCGCCCCGACCTCCCCGAAAACATGGACGAGACCATATGGCCCATACTTCTCATCGACATAGAACCTTTTCAAGTTTATAACATAGATTTAAGAGGCTTCATCGAAAACCGGCAAAAATTCACCCTCAATGAATGGATAGACCTACTGATAACGACAATAGGGTTAAATCCAAACGCCTATTCCCAAAGACAAAAACTTCTACAACTGGCAAGACTAATTCCCCTCATCGAAGGAAACGTTAACTTAATGGAGTTAGGCCCAAGAGCCACTGGAAAAACATACCTTTACAGAAACTTATCCCACTACACGCGCATATACTCTGGAGGCGCCATAAGCCCGGCGCGACTCTTTTTTGACGCCAGATTACGATTGGTGGGCGATATAGCAACGCATGACCTCGTTGCATTTGATGAAGTAAGCAGAATCAGATTTACAAACCCTGATGAAATGGCAGGAAAATTAAAAGATTTCATGGTTGACGGCTTCTTTGAACGAGGCACCCTAAAAAGAGCCCACAGCGGATGCTCACTTGTATTCCTTGGAAACATCGAAAAGGAAGAAGGCATACCAACTAAAGAAATAAGATATGCCCTACCAGACATCATGCAAGATTCAGCCTTTCTGGACAGAATACACGGACTCCTACCAGGCTGGGAAATGCCGAAAATAATGAAAAGCGAAGAACACCTAGCCCAAGGAATAGGGTTAGCCGCCGACTACTTCGCCGAAATAATCCACGAAATGAGAAAAGAGAGCTTCAGAGACATAATAAACACCCATGTAGAGTTTGGAGACAACTTCACAATAAGAGACGAAAACGCCGTCCGAAAATTAGCTTCAGGACTCATCAAACTGCTATTCCCAAATCGAGAATTTAATAACGATGAACTAAGACAAGTTCTCAATTTAGCAGTAGAGATGAGACAATACATTGTAGACGAATTAAGCGAGATGTCTCCCGTCGAGTTTCCACGAAAACATCTAGAAGTAAAAGTGAAAGGATAAGAATAATGACTAATTTCACAAACGAACTTGAAGCCCTAGTCAAAACAGCATCAACCCTCGGCAACTTACCCGTAGAAACATTCCACAGGATAATATTTTGCTCCTTCATAAAAGCAGGTCTATCAATTTATGGAGCCCAAAAAGAACAAGAAATGGAAATAGAAAACCTAATTAAAACAATTGCCGCGCCATACCGCGGATTAGTAAATGGAAAACTATACTTGAACGCTCTACGCTTCCTAAAGACTTTTAATGCTTTTTTAAAAAACAGCGAACAAGCAGTTATACTCAAAGAGGCCAATCTCCACTACATCCTACAATTTCTCGAAAATAAAGTTGGTAAAGTTGACACGATATTTGTTCTCGACTGTGCATCAATCCCAGAAATCATAACAATAGCAAGCAAATTCTCTGCTTTAAGGCGCAATACAACAATATACGAAGAAGTTTTCATAAACCCCGTAGGCGTTACACGCTTCCTAACAGGGCAACTTGAAACATTCAATCGCGAAAGCTACCTAGTGCAATATGCCAAATTATTAAAGGAAAGACTAAACGCTAGCTTATATACAAAAAGCTCAACAGTAGATCTCGTAACACATCAACACGGCTATACATTAGACGGCTTTCTAAAATCCATCGAAATGCAGAAACTATTCGACCACATAAACCATTTCGCAAAACAAAACTCCGTGCTCATCACATCAGACCACGGTTATGACATAGTCGCGGACGAACATGGACTTTATATAACACACGGCTATAGAGAAGAATGTCCACTAAACTTCAGTAAGATAGCCCTGTTCTTAGTAATTGATTGAAGGGGCAAACGAAATGGAACACAGCTACTACCTAACCTTCAAAACCAAAAAGAAAGGAAGCGAGCTGTCCTTTAACGTTGGAACAAAAGAGAAAACAACAACGTTGCTTAAGCTTAGAGGACGCCGCACCGAAGACATATTTAACAAAATTCTCAAAACCCTAAGCAAAGCGGGATGCATAACCTCACTTCAAACAGGCAACCCAAGCATATATTCCATAAGAGACGACGTAGGCCCAGTATTAGGCGCTTACCTCATTCTTATTAGACGAGCCCAAAAAACCGAATATTGGACAGACTTCTTAGAGGAGCTATTGACTGGAAAATATGCAAGACTTGGAGAAACATTCTCAACATTTCTAGAATCCACAGTTGACTTATCAAAAGGAACAACCTCAAAAAGCCGAAGAAGAGAGTATACTCTCTCACCAGCTATTGTCTCCTCATTCTCATCAGCACTCAAAGTGCTTGTTAAAAAGCTGAAAAAGTATGAAACAGAAATAACGTCCTGAACTGATGAAAAATATGCCATGTCTCCTACTTGTTGAAGGACTGCCAAAATATGAGGGAATCAACGAGGCAGAGGCGCTTGCAACAGCTCTCCGTATAATGATAAAAGGTTATGACAGAAGAACAACTAAAAGCCTAAAGATAATAACCCATACCGCCAAAAACAAGGAAGACTTCCTACATATTTCTTCGCATGGAAAGTTCGAAAACAACCATACAACCCTCTACATAACAAATGGAGGCAAAGTCACCGCTGAAGATATCAAAAACCTCAACATAAAGGCTAAAGTTATATTCCTCAATGCATGCCAAGTATCGCGCGACGACATGGCTAACGCATTTTTAAAAGCTGGAAATCCCAAAAGACGCTATTACATCGCACCGCGAAAGGATGTTCCGTTTGACGAAGCCTTCATTGTCGCATTATTATTTTATAAGCGGGCTTTCCTTGATAGAAGACCCAAACTTTTCAGCGCCTTAAAATACGTATACAATCTCAAAGACATTAAAACGAATTATTGGCTGTGGAAAGGACCATAAAATCGTTAGCTATCAACCGACTAGAACTATATTTGGAATTATTATTTCTTTTAAAGAACCAAGATTCATAATGGTTAATTCACATGTGAAAACATAAGACACTTTACTAGCGAACGCCAAGTGGCAAAAATGCTCGATTTACTACTAATCACTTTAACGCTTATCATTCTTGTTATCATACTATTCCTAATATTGCGTTTTTCAAGGAAAGTCGAAAAGGTTTCCATAGACCAAGAGACGGTTAAGGGCGCACTTGCCACATGCTGGAAGGAATTAGGGCTAGACCAAGATATTGGCGCTATAAAACAAAGAGCAGATGACATACAAAAAGCCACACAAAACTTGGAAGACCTCTTTAAAGTAACGAGAGGAAGAGCTGCATACGGCGAATTTCAACTGGAACAAATTCTGAGGGATCTGCTACCACAAAAATATGTGCACATTAGAGAGAAACTCCCCAAAATCGGTAAAATACCCGACGCATACATAAAAACTCCCAAAGGAATAATATGCATTGACTCCAAATTCCCCCTCGACAACTACAGAAAAATGGTAGAAGCCAAAGATGAAGCGCAACGTGAAACCTTTGCCAGAAACTTCTGCAGCGACGTTAAGGGACATATAGAAAAAATCAAAACAGATTATGTGAAACCACAAGAGGGAACAACAAACTTCGCCTTTGCCTTCATCCCATCAGAGGCAGTATATCAATACCTAACAGAATGCGAAATGACATTAGTCACAGACGCAGCAAAAGAAGGCGTTCTACTCGTCTCGCCAGCCACGCTCGCCATAAACCTAAATCTAATCGCAGTAGGTCTCCAAGCCATGGAAATATCTGAAAAAGCAGAAAAGATCCAGAAAAACCTAGGCAAGCTTTCCGCGGCGCTCAGAGAAGTAGAAGACGCATGGAACACATTGTATATTTACATTAAAAACGCATACAACAAAGCTGGCGAAGTTAATGAGAAACACGACCGACTAAAACTAACTTTTGAACAGATAACGCAAATAGAGGAGACGAGTGAAAAATGACTAAGAAAGAAATAAAAAGAGAAGCATACCACTGTGAAATATGCGGTCGTGAAATAAGCAAAGAAGAATACGAAACGTATGATGGTATGTGCTGGGAATGCTGGGACGACCAGCTAACTGAAGAAGCCGAGGACATGTTTGGAGAAGTAATGTAAAATAATTTTAACGTTTACAAATGCGAGCAGGCGAAGGAAAATTACTCCTTATTTCTTAGTCAATCGCGGAGAAACCGCAACAAGGAAACGCGCACCATAATTAACACAAAAATGTTAACACAGCATATAAGCAACCAGGCAACATGCTCAATTCTCCTTATAAATGCTCAATAACATTGAGCAATTAAACAGAAAAAGAGACGCGAGGCTGATTTTGTTCGCTTTTAGCGAATATTTATATATTACAGCGAACATCGTCTCAAAACATGAGACAAGTCTCGAACATTTTTGAAGTTAAAGCTACACGTATCCTTAGGGCTTTATTAACAAACCCGGCAAAAGAATGGACCATTAGAGGCTTAGCATCGGAAGTGAAAATCTCACCTGGCTATGCTCACGCCGTTATATTAACCTTAATTCAATATGGTTATGTTACTCGAACAGCAAACTACAAAATAAAAATTACAAATCCGACAACTTTGCTGCGACGATGGGCAGCATATCATCAATATGACAAAGTGAACAAGTTCCTTGAATACTACACCTTCGAAAGGGAAATAGACAAATTTCTAAGAGAACTCTCCAAACTTAAAAATCACTACGCATTGACAACTCTGGTAGGAGCATACTTAATAGCCCCCCATGTCAGACCCGTCGACGTTCACATATATGTAAGCAATGAAAAAGACGCTGAAACATTTGCTGAACAGTTAAACCTTCAACCGATACCCAGAGGGGGCAATGTAAAATTCGTTATACCTTATGATGAAGGGGTATTTTATGGACACCAAAAAATCAGCCTCTCATCTGATGCTACCAATAAAGTAAATGTGGTTTCAGACATCCAACTCTACGTAGACCTATACAACTTCCCCCAAAGGGGACAAGAAGCGGCGGAACACCTATACCAACACATAATACAAAAATGGGGAAAAGAGCTGGTAGGCGAACAAATTGTATGACAGAAACCTAACAGAAGCATCCAAATCAGCTCTAGTAGAACTCTGCTCCGCCTTGTCAATATACAGAAACGACTTTGTCTTGGCTGGAGGTTGGGCACCATACTTCCTAACACGAAATTATTTTGACCACTGCGGCTCAAAAGACATAGACCTAGTTCTTAAGCCTACGATAATTACAAAATATGAAAGCATCAAACAAATAATAAAGGAACTCGGCTACAAAGAAACCATCAACCCTTTCCGATACGAGAAAAAAGTCATCTCACCATTAGATAAAAAAGAATACACAATAAACCTAGACTTCCTAACAGAGCCTAAAGCAGCAAAACAAATAATCCCATTCATAAAAGTGCAACAAGACCTCACTGCATGCCTCATCGAAGGCTCCAGCATAGTTTTCAAATTCAAATACGAAAACGAAATAGAAGCCACGCTTCCAAGCAACGGCAAAATCGCAGTTATGGTAAATACGGCAAACATCGTTGGAGCATTAACAATGAAAGGCCTCGCACTTCCACGCCTAAACGACAAAGACAGCTACGACATATACGCGCTAACTGGATATTACAAATGAAATCTTGGAGAAGCCGCTTCAGCAAGTTGAAATTCATCAATTAGGTTTAGAAGCAGCGCACCGTTGATAAGCTTAAACGGCTAAGGATTTCCCAGACAGTTCGACTTGACA
>CAZZMT010000085.1:0-17471 GCA_964655395.1 uncultured Candidatus Bathyarchaeia archaeon
AGGGTTTAAAGAACCGTTATAATGGTTTTTGACAGCAATTTTCGACAGTATCCTTCTACCTTCATCTACTGGAATATTGTAACGGTGAAAATACCTCAATGCAAGCTGGGCGAAAGCAGACACCGGCATAAATCTTGTGTCAACCCTACTTGTGTACAAGTCTGTGGGATCGCTGTTTCCAGGTATTGGCAAACCAGTATCCTTGAGTTTCTCTGCGCCGCAAACAAGAACAATGTCAAAGGCGCCGCATGCAACCGCGTAGCAAGCGTCTATAAAGGCGTTGTGACCACTTGCACATCTATTTTCAACCCGCGTAATCGGAATAAATTTTAGCTTTAAGGGGTATGCTAAGCTGCGGCCGAGCTCGCCGCTTCTCGCCGTTGAAAACCACGCAGCTTGAATATCCTTAGGTTCAATGTTAGCGTCCTCGAAGGCTTCATAACAAGCCTCAACAATCAAGTCGTTGACACTTTTGTCCCAGTGTTCAGTAAACCTTGTGCAACCCATGCCTATTATAGCAACCTTATCTTTCACACCCGGCATAGACCCATCACATCCGTCTTGAAACATAAAATGGGCTTATGTTTAGATTTAAACTTTCCCACCCTAAACTTTTATTAGCACTCGAAACACATTCTTTTTTCTAAACAACCATCTAAAAAGGTGAAAATCTGTTGAAAGTTAAAACGGTAGCCATTATAGGCGCAGGAACAATGGGAAGCGCCATCGCTGAAGTTGTTGCAACCAAAGGTTTCCACGTAAAATTGGTGGATGTAAGCGAAGAGATACTGAAGAGGTCGCTTGAAAGAATAAGAGGTGAACTGAAAAGCAGCTATGAAAAGGGATACATAACAGAAAACATCGACGAAATAATGAAAAGGATTGAAGTAACGGTAAACATGGCTGAAGCTGTCAAGGACGCAGACATCATCATTGAAGCTGTTCCAGAAATAATGGAGCTGAAAAAGAAAGTTTTCAGTGAGGCTGAGAAATATGCTCCTGAACATGCAATATTCGCCACAAACACATCCTCACTGAGCATAACGGAGCTTGCAACAGCGATCAGAAAACCTGAAAAAATGATAGGTATGCACTTTTTCAATCCTCCAAAAATCCTCAAACTGCTTGAAATAGTGTGGGGTGAAAAAACAAGCCAGGAAACCGTAAAAATAGCTGAGGACTTCGCCAAAGCAATCGAAAGAATAATCGTCCACGTCAAAAAGGATGTCCCGGGCTTTATAGTGAACAGAATTTTTGTCACCATGTCGAATGAGGCTGCTTGGGCTGTGGAAATGGGTGAAGGAACAATAGAGGAAATAGACTCTGCAGTTAAATATGTGATGGGTCTTCCAATGGGCCTTTTCGAACTCCACGACGTCCTTGGCGGCGGAAGCATAGACGTAAGCTATCATGTTCTGGAATACTTCAGAAAAACTCTTGGAGAAACATATAGGCCTGCACCATTGTTTGAAAGGCTTTACAAGGCGGGACATTATGGGAAAAAGACTGGCAGAGGCTTCTATGACTGGAGCGAGGGCAAGACAAACGAGGTGCCATTAAGGGCTGGAGCAAAGTTCGACGTGCTTAGACTGATTGCTCCAGCGGTTAATGAGGCCGCGTGGCTTATTGAAAGAGGCATAACAACCGCTGAGGAAATAGATCTCGCAGTTTTAAACGGACTTAACTATCCAAGAGGATTACTCCGTACGGCTGACGACATAGGAATCGACAAAATAGTGGCGAAACTGGAGGAACTCTACAAGAAATATGGAGAAGAAAGGTACAAGCCTAACCCGGTTCTTCAACAGATGGTTAAGGAAAACAAGCTTGGAAGAAAAACGGGTGTAGGCTTCTATGAATATGGAAGAGGAAAATACGAGTTCGTCATTGTTGAAAAGCGTGGAAAAGTCGGCATCATTTATCTTAGCAGGCCGAGAAGGGCCAACGCGCTTAACCTAACCTTCCTAAGGGAGATTGATGACGCGTTAAGCATGCTTGAAGATGACGCTGAAGTAAAAGCCGTGATGATCACGGGGGTTGGCAGAAACTTCTGCGGTGGAGCCGACATTTCAATATTCGCTTCTGGAAGACCAGAGCTTGTTGTGGAGTCAAGCCAAGCCGGCCACAAAGTTTTTAGAAGAATTGAGCTTTACCCGAAGCCAGTGATTGCCGCAATAAATGGGCCAGCTCTCGGTGGAGGTTTCGAGCTGGCGCTAGCCTGCGACCTGAGGGTTATGAGCGACAACGCTTTCCTAGGGCTTCCAGAACTTAACCTTGGAATAACACCAGGCTGGGGTGGAACCCAAAGGCTGGCATACTTGGTGGGCATTAGCAAACTTAAAGACATCATACTCCTAAGAAAAAACATCGACGCAAAACAAGCGTTGGAGCTTGGCCTAGTTTCCGAAGTTTACCCAAGCGCGGAATTCTTGGAGAAGGCTGTTGAATTTGCTGGAAGAGTAGCGGAGCTTCCATCTCTTGCGGTTAGATACTTCAAAAAGGCTGTAGCCCTTGGAGTTATGCCGTCCCTGGAAACTGGATGTTTCCTAGAATCCACTGTTTCAGGAGACATCTCCTTATCAGAAGAGGTTGCTGAAGGAATTCAGTCGTTCATGTACAAGAGAAAACCCCGATTTTAGAGGAGCTGAAATAATCCATGCCGACGGAAAAAGTTCCAGCTTCCCATTTTTCACCTAAATACGGTCCATTAAGTGGCATGAAGAGTTCTTCTTGCGGGAAGCATAATAGCAGGACCCACGATAGGCACACTGCTCGGCGACTTGGGAGCGGAGGTAATACACATAGAAAGACCGGACATCGGTGACACTTTGAGGGTTCTTCCGCCTTTCTATGAAGTTTCCGGAAAGAAAATAGGCGGCGAATTTGTGTGCGTTAAAAGAAACGAACTCAGTGTAGCTCTCGATATAAGAAATGAAGAAGGAAAATATTCTTTGAACTCATAAAACAGTCCGACATATTCATTGAAAACCTAGTTTGGCTTGAGGAACGATTTGGAATAAAAGACGAAGACATTTTGAAAGCTAACCCCGAAATTGTAATAGTACACGTAAGCGGATATGGACGCCCGGAGTCGGGTGGAGACCCCAAAAAATGCAAGAGAGGCTGCTACGATACAATTTCGCAGGCCTACTCAGATGGTGCAAGCTGGCCTCAACACCAGAACATGAAGTTTATAGACTACCCCTATACGCGGAAGACTACGTCACAGCCCTCTTCGGGGCGATGGAAACGTTGGCGGCATACATTCACGCACAGAAAACCGGAGAAGGCCAAGTTGTAGATGTGGCGCAGTTCGAGGCCATAGCCAGAATAATTGAGATGTACTACACAATGTATTATAACCTTGGAGTACTAAGGGAGAAAGAAGGCGTCTATAAAGTTTTCAATCAGCAGCCTTACGGGCTTTATAAGGCCAAGGATGGGTGGGTTGCAATAGGGGCTATTGGGCCTCAAACCCACAGGAGGTTCATAAAGGCTTTAGCCGATGCCACGGGAATCAATCCCGAAGACTTTCCGTACGAAGAGTGTTCTGGAAGCCCTGAAGCGCTCAAAAGTCCAAAAGGAAGAGAGCTCGACAGAATCCTCACAGAGTACATTAGAAGTCACACACACGGGAAGAATTAGAGGAACACTTTAACAAATATGACGTGCCTTGTTCAAGGGTGACGACACCAGACGACGCATTAAAAGATAAACATTGGATCGATAGGGGAGACATAGTTGACGTCTTAGACTCCACAACGGGAACCTTTGTAAAACAGATTGGAGTCGTCCCAAATTCTCCAAGACCCCAGAGAAAATTTGGAGAGGTGTTCCAAAACTCGGAGAGGATACTAAAAGGGTGCTAAAGGATCTTGCTGGCTTAAGCGAAGAGGAACTCGCTGAACTAAAAAAGAAGGGCGTAATTAACTACCCTTAACTTGAAATAAGTTTTTACTAATCATCTTTTACTCTGCCGTAAAATTTTGTTAGGTTAATGATCGAAGGACTTCTGAAAAGTGGCGAAGATTTAAATAAGTGTAGGTGCGTCGCTATTTGAAGGGGTCATGTATGGAGATGCTTGTTGGTAAAGAAACCCGTGCGTATTTGAGAAAGAAGGGGCTTCCAGACCACGACCTTTACGAGCTTCCAGAGTCTAAACTGAGGTTTCCAGATGGAGCACAGTATAGGCTTGAGGTTCCAACAGTCAACTCGGCTGAAACAATGAGGGCTGTACTTGAAACCGCTGAAAAATATGGTGTGGTCATCAACAGAATCGATGAAACTCGTGGAATAATGCGTCACACAGACGAAGAATTGAAGGAATACATACAGCTTGCGAAGGATTTCAAGGTTGAACTAAACCTTTCAGTTGGACCAAGAGCAGCTTACGACTTAAGCCCCCAGAGGGCAACAGGCACAGCTGAAGCTGGCAGGATTGGATACAGACTTAGGGGAATGGAGCAAGTTGTAAGAGCTATTGAAGATGTCAAAAGAGCGGTGGAGCTTGGCTGCAGAGGCATACTCGTTTACGACGAAGGTCTTCTGTGGCTGCTAAATGAAATGCGGAAGGATGGGGAGCTCCCCAAAGACATATCCTTCAAACTGTCCGCCCACTGCGGCCACGGAAACCCCGTGTCCTTCAAGGTTTTAGAAATGCTAGGCGCAGATTCCATAAACCCCGTTAGGGACTTGACCTTGCCCATGATCGCCGCCATAAGGCAAGCTGTAAAAGTGCCAATAGACATACACGTTGACAACCCGGCCTCCACTGGAGGAATGATTAGAACCTACGAGGCGCCCGAAATGGTCAGGATAGGTGCACCAATACACTTGAAGACTGGAAACTCGGCGCTTGTAAGCCACGGTGTGCCAACAACCCGGGAGGAAGGCGTAAGGATGGCCATTCAAGCAGTGCTTGTCGACCGCATAATCAAAAAGTATTATCCAGAGGCTGTCCAGTCAAAGAAAGGCGCGAAAGGATTAGCCATTCCAAAGTAGAAAAAGGGAGAAACGAATGCCAAAAAGTGTTTGGTATCATGAGTTAAGTTGGCCGGAAATAGTTGAACATGCCAAAAAATGTGACATCATAATATTGCCCGTCGGCTCGATAGAGATGCATGGTCCTCACTGTCCAGTAGGCGAAGACTCCCTCAACGTTCAGAAAATGGCGGAACGCGTAGCCAAAAGGACAGGTGTACTTGTTGCGCCCCCAATATGGTATGGTGCCCACATGTACATGCAGTACGGCTTTCCAGGAACTGTTCCCATTCGGTCGGATATACTCAAACAATTCGTGAAGGATGTTGTAGCTGGTCTTGTGAAGAATGGCTTCAAAAAAATAATAATATTCAACGGGCATGGTCAACAATGGGTTTTTGTCGGCGCCTTACATGAACTTGCCTTGGAGACTAAGGCTTTCATCGCCGTTGTCACGTGGTGGGAGCTCGTTACGAAACTCATAGAAGAGGTCTGTGAAACCCCATTTGTGCATGCGGATGAAACGGAAACTTCGGTGGCTTTAGAGCTTTATCCGGAACTTGTTGATATGAGCAAAGCAAGCAAAGAGTCGGCACCTACCATTGTTGACAGAAAATGGTTCGGTCATCCAACAAGAACAATTCCAGAGAAAGGCGGCATCCCACACCACAACATTACAGCTTCCTACTTCCAAGTTGACGTTTACAAGCTGGGCATCCTTGGAGACGCCACAAAGGCAACAAAGGAAAAGGGCAAAAAGATAGTGGACGCAGTAGTCGACAAACTGTGCGAATTTATAGAAGAGCTTAAGAGAAAATATCCTCCAGGAGTTTCACCACTTGAAAATCCGCCAAAGGTGTAAAACATGATAGTCGTTAAGAAAGACGAGGCTCCAGTGTTTCCGGCACCACCGCCTTCAAGAAAAGTGACAAAGATACTGATGGACCCAGTTATAGGTTCAAAACATTTGGCAATGGGCTTCACAGTCTACCCAGTAGGCGAGAAAGGAGCACCTCACGCCCATACCGGCGAGGAAACAATTTTCATTCTAAAGGGGAAAGCGAGGGTTTCAAGCGCAAAGGGAGAGCACATTCTCGAAGCAGGCGACCTAGTTTATTTGCCGCCAAACGAAACCCACACTCTAGAAAACTTTGGCGACGAAGAACTACAATTCATATGGGTTTATACACCTCCTGGAGACGAGAAAGTCATAAGGGAAAGAGCTAAAAAATAGCAGTTTCCCTCTTTTTATAAACATTGTAAATTTGCCGAGGGTTTGGCATGACTGGATATGTAGGCAAAATTCTAAGGGTAGATCTTACAAACAAGGACGTCAAAACTGAAAGCCTACCTCAAGACTTAAGAGAAAAATACATAGGTGGCTCAAGCCTAGCCGCAAAAATAATTTATGACGAAATGCCCGTCGACGTGGACCCTTTCAGCCCTGAAGCCCTCCTAATATTCGCCACGGGACCCCTTACGGGCACAGCTGTTCCTTCCTCTGGACGTATCAGCGTGTGTGCAAGATCACCCCTCGGAATTTGGGGGGAATCCCACGCTGGAGGGCTATTCGGCCAGCAACTCAAGAAGGCTGGTTTTGACTTGATTGTTATAAGCGGGCGGGCGGAAAAGCCAACATACCTATCCGTAATGGACGGCGAAGTTGACTTTAAGGATGCAAGCAACATTTGGGGCAAAGACGTCTACGAAACCTATGATCTCATAAAAAAGGAGCTTAAAGACAACACGGTTCAAATAGGCGCCATAGGACCAGCGGGCGAAAAACGTGTACATTATGCGTCCATAATTTTCGGCGTCGGCAAAGCGGGAAGATCTGGGATGGGCGCAGTTATGGGATCCAAAAACTTGAAGGCGGTGGCTGTCAAAGGAACTGGAAAGATTCCAGTGGCTAATGAAAGCAAACTACTGGAGTTTGCAAAGGAAGTGCAAATGCAGTTGGCTAAAAGCCCGGCCGCCCAAAGTCTCCGTAAATATGGAACGGGCGGAGGCATGGAATCCTACTATCATATGGGCAACATACCCATAAGAAACCACAGGGACGGCGTTTGGGATGAAGAAAAAATAGAGAAAATCAGCGGCGTCAAAATGTCCCAAACTATTCTGGACAAGATAACCCCATGCTGCAACTGCGTCATCGGATGTAAACGCACAATCCACGTCAAAGAAGGGAAATACGCCTGCCTAAAAGCAGACGGCCCAGAATTCGAAACCCTATGCATGTTGGGCTCAAACCTGCTTAACGATGACCTATCCCTCATTGCAAAGTTGAATGATCTATGCAATAGGCTTGGAATGGACACAATTTCAGTGGGAGCGGTCCTAGCCTATGCCATAGAAGCCTACGAGAAGGGTATAATAACAAAACAAGACACTGGGGGGATGGAGCTCACATGGGGGCCTTCGGAAAACCTTGTGAAACTCGTGGAGCTCATAGCCAATAGGGAAGGATTAGGCGACTTGTTGGCTAGGGGCGTGAAAGAAGCTTCAAAACAGTGGAACCGAGGAAGCGAGGAGTTCGCCGTTCACGTTAAAGGCCTTGAGGTTGCAGCCCACAACCCGAGAGCCTTCTTTGGACATGCCTTAAGCTACGCGACAATGAACCGCGGTGGATGCCATCTCGCTTGGCCCCATAACCCAGATAGAGGAAGACTTGTACCGGAAATCGGCATCACAACACAAGGCGACAGGTTCCAGTCTAAGGGAAAAGCCATAATGGTCAAGAAAATGCAAGACATGATGGAGCTTTACGACGCATTAACTATATGCAAATACGCATCTGCAGCGGGTCTCACCCTCACTCAGATCACGGTGTTCTTTGAGCTTGTGACCGGCAGAAAAGTGACCGTTGAAGACTTAATGAAGGTTGGTGAAAGAAGCTTCAACCTAAAAAGGCTGCTCAACTGTCGGTGGGGTGTATCCTCAAAGGATGACGTTCTTCCAAAGAGGCTGCTGGAACCGCAAGAAGGTGGCACTATGAGAAACGTTCCAGACATGGAACTCATGCTAAAAGAATACTACGAAGTTCGCGGATGGACCTCTGAGGGTTTTCCTTCAAAAGAGAAACTGATGGAACTTGACATTTAAAATGGTGCTTTCACGTCAAATCTTTCAGCCAGCTTTTTCAAACTTTCCAGAACCTCGCTGTCTAATGGCACTCCAACCTTAGTTCTGCGCTCCATCTCCCTTTTTTCAATTTCCCCGGGCAAGAATATCTCATTCACACCTTCTCTTTTCGGACAATCCTTAACAGCCTTCACATACTCAGCGATTTTCTCCTCATACTCTCGGTATGGGATGAAAGCCTCCACATCGATGGCTTCTATGAAGAAGCCTGTTCCAGAAGGGCCGCTGAAGTCGTCTAGGGCTTTGACGTTTTGGAGATAGCTGGAGCCCATAACCAGTCCACAGAGCAGGTCAAGGGCAAGAGCTAAACCGTATCCCTTAGGTCCACCTATAGGGGCCAAAGTTCCCTTGAGGGCCGCCACCGGGTCTGTTGTTGGGTTTCCATTTTCGTCAAAAGCCCAGCCCTCGGGGATTTTTTCTCCCTTCAAAGCTGCTAAACGTATTTTTCCACGGGCTACTGTGCTTATGGCCATGTCCAAAATGATTGCGTCTCCCTTGCCCATGGGAAATCCGATGCAGAGGGGGTTTGTGCCAAGCATGGGCTTTTTTCCTCCCCATGGGGCAATAGCCGGCGGACCATTTGACAAAGCTATGCCAATAAGCCCCTTTTCGGCAAGTTTAAGCACGTAATATGCGGCCATGCCGAAATGATTTGCGTTTCTAACCCCGACACATGAAACTCCTAATTTTTTAATTTTTTCAGCTACAAGCTTTACCGCATGCATCGCCGCCACTTGGCCGAAATTGTTATGGGCGTCTATAAGCGCAGTTGCCCCGTGTTCCTTTACAATCTCTATGGGACCTTGAGGGTCAATGTACCCTCTTAAAACTCTTTCAACATACGTTGGCAGTCTCGCCACACCATGGGAATCCACACCTCTAAGGTTAGCCATAACAAGGTTGTCCGCCACTATTCTTGCGTTTTCCTCATTTACTCCAATGCGTCCGAGGATGTCCACGCAGAAATCAAACAGATCTTCAGCCTTTACAAGCTTCTGATCCAGTTTAGACACCTCAAAGTTTGAATAGCTGAGGAAAATAATAAAGGCTTTTATAACGAAAAAAACCTAGTGGATGGAAAAATGGCGTTGAACAAAAACGTGGAAATTACATTTGAACCAGTGTCTAGGAAAATCCAAGTTCAAGCCGGAACAACGGTCCTTCAAGCGGCAAACGAAGCTGGCATAAACATCACAGCTGAATGCGGCGGAAAAGGAATCTGTGGAAAATGCAAGGTGATCGTTAGAAAGCCCGAGGATTTAAGTGGACTTACAGAATCGGAAAAAAGGCTTCTGTCAACCTCAGAGATCACTCAAGGATACAGACTAGCATGCCAAGCCAAAGTTTTAGGAAACACAACTATTACGCTGCCTCCGGAAAGCTATCTTGGAGCTAGAAGAATCCAAGCAACAGGGTTAGAAAGATTTTTGAAACCTCAACCGGCCGTGACAAAAGTTCACGTAAAAATGCCTGAGCCCACTCTGACCGATGTGAGGCCCGATTACGAAAGGCTTGTGGACGCATTGTCGCTCGCAGACCAACAACTGGAGATAGATTATGAGGAGCTTAAAGAGCTGCCGATAATTGTACGCCAGTCAAATTTTGACGTAACAGTTGCAATATGGAGTGGACGCAAAATAATCTCTGTCGAGGCTGGGGACTCCTCCAAAAACATGTTTGGCCTAGCTGTGGATATAGGTACCTCAAAAATAGTTTGTCACTTAGTGGATTTAATGAACGGGAAAACTTTGGACATAGAGTCCATGGAGAACCCTCAATTGGCTTACGGCGAGGACATAATAAGTAGGATAACCTTTGCGGCAGCTGACCCAAAAAATTTAGCGAAACTTCACAAAATATTAGTGGACGCCATAAACAAGATTGTGGAGAGAATCTGCAGAAGACAAGGGATTGAAAGAAGCCAAATATATGAAGCCGTGGTTGTGGGCAACACCGCCATGCACCACTTGTTTCTCGGAATCCAACCGAAATATGTTGCCTTATCCCCATTCACACCGGTGGTGAAGAGACAAGTAAGCGTTGAAGCGAGCAGGCTAAAAGTTGGAATAAAGCCGTCGGGAATTGTGACGGTTCTCCCGGTTATAGCGGGATTTGTTGGAGCCGACGCTGTGGCAGATGCGTTGGCTTCCGGAATCTGCGACTTTGAAGAAGTTTCCATGTTAATTGACATTGGAACAAACACCGAAGTGATGATGGGAAACTCTGCAGACATGTTAGCGTGCTCCTGTGCTTCTGGCCCCGCTTTTGAAGGCTTTCACATTCAACACGGCGTAAAAGCTGTTGAAGGCGCCATAGAAAGAGTTCGAATAACCGAAGACTTCGAAGTTGAATATGAAACGATAGGGAACAAGAAACCAATCGGACTGTGCGGCTCAGCCATGATAGACATTGTAGCGGAAATGTTTAAGCATGGGCTGATAGACTCCGGCGGTAAAATAAACCCCAACGTGGAAACTAAAAGGTTGAGAAAAAGGGGGAGGAAAGTAGAGTTTGTCATTGTTTGGGGAAGCGAAACAAAAACTGGAAAGGAGATAACTGTAACCCAGAAAGACATACGCGAAATACAACTTGCAAAGGCAGCCATATATGCTGCATGCTCCATACTAATGGAAAAGAAAAAGTTGAAAGAGAAGGACTTTGAAAAAGTTTTTATCGCCGGAGCCTTTGGAAACTACCTAAACCTCGAAAACGCCAAGGTTGTAGGGTTAATACCAGACATTCCGTTGGAGAAAGTCAAGTTCATAGGCAACGCAGCCATAGCTGGTGCAAAAATGGCTTTAATCTCGGTTGAAGCTAGAGAAAAAGCCAGCAAAATATCAGAAAAGGTGCGCTATCTAGAGTTGGCCGCCGATCCCAACTTCAACAAAGAATTCATAAGCGCAACTTTAATTCCACATAAAGACTTAAATAGATTTCCTTCTGTTAAACGCTTCCTAAAAGGTGATTAAAAATGTTCAGATTCGAGAAAGAGCAAAAAATTTTTGATATAGCAGGCGTAAAAGTTGGGGGACAGCCCGGCCAACTTCCCACAGTCATGATTGGATCCATATTCTACCACAAGCACAAAATAGTGAAAGATGAGCAAAAAGGCGAATTCGACAAGGAAGAGGCTGAAAAACTACTCAAAGAGGAAGAGGAAATCTCCAAGAAAACAGGAAACCCAAGAATAGTGGATGTATGCTCCTCTTACCCAGAGGCCTTTCCAAAATTCTTAGATTTCGTTGCAAGCACTATAGACGGACCCTTCACAATTGATGGTGTCACAGCTGAGGTGCGAATAGCTGGGCTTAAATACGTGAAAGAAGCTGGCCTTTCCGGAAGGGTCGTCTACAACTCCATAACACCGCACATCAAAGAGGACGAAATCAACGCGATCAAAGAGGCTAACGTAAAATCTGCAATACTTTTAGCGCTTAACACTAAAAACCCAACGGTTTCCGGAAGACTACAAGTAATGGACGAACTCATAGCAGTAGCCCAGAGAGCCGGAATAGAAAACATGTTGATAGACGCTGCAGTCTTAGATCTGCCGGATCCCGGCCCCGTGAGTAAAGCCATCTACCTGATAAAAGAGAAGTATGGGTTGCCATGCGGAGCTGGAACCCACAACGCGGTCGCTAGGTGGAATGATAAACGTAAACTTGATAAAACTGAATATTTGCTGGCGTGCAGTGTAGCCAACGTTTTCCCTATACTTGCAGGGGCAAACTTCACTTTATATGGGCCCATTGAACACGCAAAAAGCGCCTATTTCTATTGTGGACTGGCAGACGCTTACGTCGCTTACATCGCAACACAAGAGTACAGAGTTCGCCCCCAAACAAAAGAACACCCATTATTCAAGATATTCAGGTAACCCCAACTTACCCACGCAAATAAATGCGAAATTTTTATTCTTTTTAGCACTTAAGTCGACGCTTACACCGTATACTCCACATCATGTTTTAAACGTCTTGCAATTGCGCCAAGGCTTTTAAACTTTCTTTAACTTAAAACTACCTTGTCAAATGAAAAAGAGGTGATGGCATGCCCATCGTTCATGTGTATGTTTGGGAGGGGTTTGGAAAAGACCGTGTGAAAACGTTAATTCAGGGAATAACAAAGGTGTTTGGAAGTTTAGGGGTTCCAGAACATGCCGTTGAAGTCGTCGTACACGAGGTTCCCAAAACCCATTGGGGTGTCGGCGGCGAGCCAGCCTCGGAAAAGTTTAAGGACATATCATAAAGCTCACACATCCAAATTGAGCATCTCTTGAATCTTTCTTTTGGCTTCGCATAGGCTTCTCGCCACAGCGTCGGGCTGTTGTCCACTCTCCAACAATTTTCTAAGCGGGAAAAATTGGGATGCCACGAAAATTGTTTTAATGCCCAGTTCCTTTGCGCCTTTGATATCTTCGTCTGGACTGTCTCCCAAGAATAGGGTTTCCTCGGCTTTGACGTTGAGGCTTCTTAGGGCTTCATTGAAAATTTTCGCGTGGGGCTTGCGCCACCCCACAGCGTCTGAAACCAGCACAACGTCAAAGAAATGGTTTATCCCGACTTTCCTAAGTCCAGCGTAGATTACCGGCGCGTAGGTGAAATTTGAAACTAAACCAAGCTTGTAGGTTTCGGAAAGCATACTCAAAATCTGTTTTGCACACCTTCTAAGCCTAAACGAGTTCACATAATCCTCAAAGAAAATGTTGACGGCTGTTTTTATGCGCCAATCCTCGGGGCTTGTTTGGAAGCCGAGATTGTTAAGGGCTTCTGCAATCCAAACTGCGTTTGTAACCTCGACAAGTTTTTGGTAGCGCACAATTCGGTATTTTTCATGCGCTTGTGCATATGCCTCCAAAAACTCTTTTTCGCCAACCTTGAAACCAGCATCAACTATAGCCCGATAAAGCTTCATTCTTGAAACGTCTAAGCGGTATCCCTTCACGCTGACCAGAGTCCCAATGAAATCAAACAATACAGCCCTTATCCTAGACAAGCCTATTTCTCCCTTTTCAATTCTGATTGCAGATACTTTTCTGCAATACTTATCCCAATTTAATAAGATTTAGGTATGCCCTCTACTCTTGAATAAAACGTGCATTTCCATGTCATTTAGGGATTATCTGCACGAAAAAGCAGAGGAGTCACGCCACAACGAGACAACAGCCTACTTGATGTTTCTGGCTGGAACAATCTTCTTTGTCGGCGGAGTCCTAGAAACCCTATTCATATACCAGTTTGTTAATACGCCCCCAGAATGGTTCATCTTTATCCCATACTATACAGAACCCCATGCAGGTGCCGTGATGGGATTATCATTGATAATAGGTGGCTTAGTCCTCATAGTCTACGGAATAGTGGCGGGCATAAGCTACTCAAGAGACAGAAGCTGGTACATGAACGAACTGCGGAAAGCTAACTCACTAGAAGAAACTTTACTTTCAAGAAAAACAGTCGCCGTCAAAGAAGAAATCAAAAAACAGAAAGCACCAGTTAAAAAGACCTCCAAGAATTCTGGGAAATAATCCGCGGAACAATTTCAGCCAGTTTTTGGGCGAAAACCGTCCTTAAAAGCACTTCTACATCGCCCAACGCGTTTTCAACCTCAGAATCAAACGGCACATCTCCCAAAAAACTGGTTCCTAACTCTGCAACCTTTTCTTTAATGAATGAACTTTTCTTCATTTTCATGTTTTCGATGACGCCTATCACGGGCACTTTCAATTCTTTTAAAAGCGCTAGAAGCTTCTCAACAGTCTCAAAAGCCAGCACAGAAGGAGTGCTAACAATTAGGAATTCAATCTTCTTTACCAGTCGAATAATGTCGAGGGTTACGTCGCCTATTCCGGGGGGCATATCAACTATCAAGTAGTTTAAATTTCCCCATAACACTGCTGAAAAAAGCTCTATTAAAGCGTTTGAAACGTCTGCGCCTCTTAAGGGTAAGGCTTTTTCTCTGGAAAAGGCAACAATCGACATGTACTTTAAGCCGTGAACGGACATTGGCAATATACCCCTTTCCTCTTTAATTTCTAGGTTTTTAACACCCAAAATTCGGTGGGTTGAGGGACTGGTGAAATCTGCGTCGAAAAGCCCAACCATGAAGCCTTTCCGGGTAAGATGCAAGGCAAGAACAGACGCTATCAGGCTTTTGCCAACGCCTCCCTTGCCACTTGATACGGCGATTACTCGCTCTACGTTTTCCAACCTTTTGTCTATAACTGCTATGCGTGGGTCTACTGGACTATTTGATTCCTTTGATGCTTTCAAGCAATACACCCCTTCCCTCGAGAATTTCAAAGTCTGGACTCCCACATTTAGGGCATCTAATGTAGGAGTGTACAGTTTCCGGAACGAAATGTACCGCTTCCCTTAATGCGCCATCAAGCCTATTTTGGCTGAAGACCCACATGTGTCCACACATACGGCAATGCAGTTTCGCTTTGACCGTTTCTATCACAAACCTAGCATTTTTCAGTTTGCCAGTTTTAAGCTCAGATAGGGCGAATTCCAAAATATCAACTTCAACTTGCTGGAGTTCGCCAACCTTTATTTTAACTTCTTTGACCTCTAATAACCCTTCCTTTTCAGCAATGTTGATAGCGGATGAAATTATGGCCTCAGCCAAAGCCCACTCATGCATAGTAAAAGCCTTCACAAAGTTGAATTTAAAAATATTGGGGCATGAGATGAAAAGCGAAAAACTTTTAAAGAACCGACTTTTCCACCACAAATTTTGGTGATGGCCATGCCAAAGAAGAAGAAGGAAGAGAAGAAAGAAGAAAAGAAAGAGGAGAAAAAGTAAAATTTCAAAAGTTTTTGAACAGCCTCATCATTTTCGTTTTTCATTATTTTTCCTTTTTCAATTTGTTTTTGAAGAACGGAAGAACTAAATCTTCTTAAGGTTCTAAGCTTAATTGATGCTAACATGAGTAGAGTTGCCATAGTTAAGGGGTCAAATCCGGTTGAGGTGACTGTTAAAGCTCTTGAAATGATAAAGTCTGACTTAAGCGAAGTTCTTTCTACCGTAAAACCCATCTTGATAAAGCCAAACTACATAGTCGCTAAACATCCATCCACCGGGATGACAACAGACAGCAAAGTGATTGAGGGTATTGTGAAGTATTTGAAGGATAACGGGATAGATGATCTCATCATCGGGGAGGGAAGCGGTTGGGCAGATACTTTTGAAGCTTTCAAAGTTGCGGGAATAGACGAAATAGCCAAAAAGTGGAATGTAAAGCTTGTTGATCTAAACAAGAACCGCTTTGTAGAGGTTTACCCGCCGAACCCCCTAGCCCTTAGAAAGGTTATGGTGGCGGAGACAGCCCCAAAAGCTGCATAATAAGCGTTCCAAAACTAAAAATTCACAGATCAACCACTGTTACGCTTGGCATTAAAAACATGATGGGTGCCTTAGCCTCGAAGGGCTCCATGCACGATGGAAAACTGCACGAAAACATCGCAGATTTAGCCTCAGTTCTAAAGCCAAGCCTAACAGTGATCGACGGAATAATAGCCGGAGAAGGTGGCGAAACTGATGGAAGCCCAGTAAAGATGGACTTGGTGATTGCTGGTACAGACCCTGTAGCGGTGGATGCCGTGGGCGCAATGGTTATGAGTGTTTCTCCAACTGAGGTTAGACACTTGGTTTTAGCCGAGAAGAAAGGGCTTGGAACATTCCAACCGAATAGAATAGAGGTGGTTGGAGAGCCCATCGAAAAAGTTAGGCGAAAGTTTCGAGGGACAATTTAGCTTAATACTCTTTTTAAATTACAAATTTGGAGAAAAGTCTTTTAAGTTTTCTCTCTTCGCCTTAAAAGAGCCTAAGGCTGAAGAAGCTAAAGGATTACAAAACTGAACAAACCGTAATCAGCAAGTTTGCCCTTGCCTAGTTATCATAAAGGATTTCGCCTTCATAAAGAACGGAGAAGCCCTCTAGCGCTAGAACAACATCGATTTGCGGATCGATGATGACCTCGATTTCCCCAACAGTAGTTTTTACAACAGCGTGTCCCACGTTCTCAGAAGTTATGAAGTTGGAGTAATCCCGTATCTCCACTCTTCCCTCACGTTTTTTCTCAATTTTAATTGAACTTAAAGCTTCTTTAAACCGTTTCATGTTCTCCCCCGACAACGAATAGAAAAAAACGTCACAGTATCCTTTGGCTTGGGCTCTGTTAATGAAGTCTTTTACGAACTCGACGCATGTATAGCCAGCAGATGGTTCTCGTTCATTTAAGTCATCACCCTTGAGGAAGTCTATTAATTCTTCAAGGGAGGAGAACCGCTTTCCTCTATTAGGCATCAATTTGCAAGTCAAAAAGCCATAATTAGAGATGATGAGCCACGTAAACCCAGTTATGATAATAATTGAGCAAAGTAGAAGAACTATTTTGGAGCGGCGCATCAATATATTCTATTTTAAACTTGCAATTAAATTTTGTTATACCCATCGTGGCGCGCATGGATACCAAAACGTTTTTGTTTTAATTTTGACGTCTTCTATTTTCTTGATGTAGTTATTGAGCATAAACATCTACTGAAGCTGTTTGAATCAACTTTATTCCTTTTTGTGCTTGCTATTTTAGCCTTGCATGATTCGGAACTAGGCTGACCCCTTATTGCAGTCCTAAGCAGCGTCTTCATGAAGGCTAAATATGTCCATCCAAATTTTTAAAAGGTATAGAGACAAATTTTGTTTAGGAGTCCGCGTGGTGAATATTTTGGGCAAGGCTGTAGAAGAGTTGGCAAAAGAAAGGATGGAAAGGATGGAGGATGTAGCTAATCTTAAGGAGCCGGACAGAGTTCCCTTGCAGCTTCATTTTGATTATGGCTTTATGGCCAAATGGGCGGGCATAACTGTGCATGAGCTTCTTTTTGACTATGAGAAGGCATACAAAGCCATCCTAAAAGTAGCAAAGGATTTTCCAGTGGATTCGCCTCCAATGCCCATGATGGGTTCTCGTTGCTTGCTAGGTTTCGCTTTGATAGCTTATCCGGATGTTTCTTCTTTTGTCGGAGTTTTAACGGGCAAAATGCATGATATCCTACAAGACACCTATACCTGTTGGCCTGGACGTGAATTGTCATCAAACTCTGGATCCTACCAGTTTATTGGGGGAGAATTTCTAAGACAGGATGAATACGACGAGTTCATAGAGGACCCCGTTAAATTTGTAGCTGAAAAAGTAGTTCCGAGAGCGCACAAAGCCCTGCGAAAGCCTAATTCGGCAGAAGCCATGGCAGCCATTATGAAAGCGGTTCTGGAAGGTCAGAGATATTCAATGTTCATGGAAAAGCTAGCTAGCGAAATTGCAAAACTTGGGTATTTCTTGACCCCGTCTGTAC
>CAZZMT010000086.1:0-2606 GCA_964655395.1 uncultured Candidatus Bathyarchaeia archaeon
AAAAACACCATTTCCTTCTCGTCGCCTGCCGTGTAAATGGGCTTGTCCTCTCTAAGGCGTTTGTAGGCCACGGCTAAAACCCTATAGCCCTCAGCGCTTAGTTCAACATATTTTTGCTCAATGTTTCGGCGCACCTCATCCGTTATGTCGGCTATTATATCTCCAACTTCGTAGAAAGAGCAGATTTTTGAAATCTCCTCAGGGGCGCCCTTTGTGATCATGAAACGTTGATTTTGATGTTCAACAACTATGGAGAGGCGTTTACGGACAAAATCAAAGGGGACCTCATCAACTTTCCTATAATCCTCGACGTTTACATCTCTAAATCTTAATATGGCCTCGTCTAAGGGGCTTTTAAGTCCAGTCTGGTGGTAGCTATTAAGGTAGGAGTAAAGCAGAACCTTATCGCTTTCGTTGCCGTTGAGGTCCACGTGGAGGACAAGCTTTATCCGGTTTTCCGTCAAAGTCCCAGTCTTGTCCGTGCATAGAACGTCCATGCTTCCAAAATTTTGTATGGCTGCTAAGCGTTTTACAATGACGCCCTTCTTAGCCATCTGCACTGCTCCTTGGGAGAGGTTCACTGAAATTATCATGGGCAGAAGCTCCGGCGTTAAGCCCACAGCCAAAGCTACAGCAAAGAGAAGCGAATCCAAAACGCTTCGCATGTAAAGGGCGTTGATGAAAAACACAAATATGACAAGTAGAAATGTCACTTGCATTATCATGTAGCCAAAACTTCGAATACCCCTCTGGAACTCGGTTTCAGCCTCCCTCTCCACAAGCCGCTTCGCAATCTTCCCATACTCTGTTAGACTGCCGGTTTTCACAACAACAGCCGTCGCCGTCCCGCTTACAACGGAGGTGCCCATAAAAAGGTAGTTGCTCCACTCCGTTATCGACGGGTCAAAAGATTTCAATGGCAAAGCTGTCTTCTCAACGGGGAAAGACTCGCCAGTCAAAGCGGATTGGTTAACGAACAAATCTTTGGCAGTTATAACACGGGCGTCTGCAGGCACAATGTCGCCTGCTGAAAGATAAATTATGTCTCCTGGAACAATCTCGGTAAGCCTAACCTCCCGTTTAACTCCATCCCTTAAAACGGTGGCCGTTGTTGCCACTCTTTGCTTAAGCATTTCAGCTGCCCTTTCAGCCTTAGACTCCTGATAAAAGTCTAGGACAACGCTGAACACCACTATGGAGAATATTATTGCTGTGTTTGCAACTTCTCCAAAAAAGCCTGAAATCAGCCCGGCCATGAGAAGGATTATTATTAACGGGCTTTTGAAAGGGGAGAGAAAACCGACGACGGCTGCCCTCTTCCTTTTCCTAACAAGCTCATTGTAGCCAAACTCCTTAAGACGCTCTTCAACATCTTCGGAAGAAAGACCAGCCAAAGAAGTGTTCAGACGCTTAAGAAGCTCCTCAACAGGCAGAGTTAGAATCTCTTCAGTACTTGGCAGAGCCCAGCCAGAACCCTCGCCGACACCGAACCCTTCCAAATTCTGAACCGCCATCAATCCCACCATCCATTCTCGCCGAACAACCTCCACGGCTGGGCTCCTACACACCCTACAAACATCACCTAATACATAAAATTCTTGCTATAAACCTCCCTCGTTAAATGATAACAATTTTCAGTTAGGAGACATTATGCGAACATGCATAAAAATAAAGTGTGAGGTTTTATAGTCTTTCAAGGAGCGCGGCATATATTATTGGTAGGGCTATTGTGGCGTCTGCTTCTACGGTTACGGTTTTTGCTTTTTCCTGGATTTTGCCCCATGATATGGCTTCTCTTGGGCGTGCTCCTGATAGGCTTCCGTCGTATTCTATGGCTGTTGTTATGTATACGGCGTAGTCTAAGCCTTTCTTGAATAGGTTCCACCAGAGGACGTGGTGTTTTGATATGCCTCCGCCTATTATTAGGGCGCCGGATTTTTTGGCTTGCCAAACCATTTCGTTTAGGAGCTGCTCATCTTTGAGCACATTTATTTTTAGGTCTTTGTGGTCTTGGCTGAAAAGCCACAGCTGGTAGCCCACTGCACCGTCAGTTATGCCGGGCACAATGACGGGTATCTGGTTTTTCCAGCACCAGTAAAGAATCGAGCTTTCGTCTAGGCGTTTTCCAATTTCCCAGCATAACTCGTAAGTGGCGAGCTCCCGTTTTCCCTCGGCGTAAATGCTGTTCAAGAACAATGTCATCTTCTCTTCAATTATTTCGCCGTAACTCGCGTTTGGAACCAGCACATTGCCTATTCGGCTTATGCCTCGCCTGTGGAGTTCCTTATCGTCCATGTAAAAATCGCCATGAAAATAGTTGCGGTAACGCCTCGCCAAATCATTGTCAAGGGTGCCGCATGTCGTGACTACAACGTGGAACCATTTCTGTTTCACCATTTCGCGGATTATGCCCCTCGTGCCGGTGGCAATTATACACGCTGGGAAAGAGAGAAAATTGAGGATGCCTTTCTCCTTCAACATGTTTTCAAGAATGTCTACGGCGACGGCGAGGTTTTTGGCTGTGAAGCCCCCGCTTGCAAGCATCTGCCGTACAAGCATGTCAGCCGACATGCCTTTCGAAATTTCGAAGTCCCTAACTTTTTCCA
>CAZZMT010000087.1:0-5818 GCA_964655395.1 uncultured Candidatus Bathyarchaeia archaeon
ATTGGCTTGAGCCCCGTTGAAGAAGCGTTAACTATAACGCCCCAGACGGGGTAGCGTCCAATGTTCGTGAATCTTAACGTTAAAGGCGCATAACGTGAAGTGGAGTAAACCGGTGTGGGTCTGGATAACCCAATAAGCCTCGACAAGCGCCAGCTCTGAAACGTAGCTGTGATGGCTTTCCACATTTATTGGGAAAGAGACATTCTGGCTCATGGGGAAAGAAGCTCCAGAAACAATTTTGAAGTAGGTTATTTTCAGCGTACCGTTATACCGCCTGCTCCAGTCAGTTCCGGGGTCTACGTCAACTGTTAAGTCAACGAAACATGTTCCGCCAGAAGCCATGCCATTAATATATGTCCCAGAAACAGCCCTCAACGTTATCTCCCATGGAAGTGTAACATTTACATTCATGGCGTTTATGGCTTCTGGAAGCCTATTAATGAGGTAGATCCGCAAGACAACACTTTTTGCCGAGGGGAGAAGCGGAGCCACCTCTCCATTGTAGAGCGTGTTAACAGCCGCCAACATGATAGGCTGTTCAGGAGGCGGAGCTTCAACCTTCACCGGAATCGTCAAAGTTGTGGTTTTATTGTAGACTACGCCGTCGGCTGTTCTGGCGCTGCAGTCCGCATAAATGGTTGCATTGTAAGTTGTGATGTTTGCTTCTGGCGGTATTGATATGCCCGTAAAAGCCAAGGTGAACCGGTCACCCTTATTAACAAGTCCGGTGCTCGCCCGTGGATTTTTGACGATAAATCCGTCTAGGTTTGTGAGGTTGAAGTATGCCGAAGTTATGGTGCTATCACCACTGTTCTCCAATATTACGTAAAGGTTTGTGCCCACCGAGCCCGGATAAGAGGATGGCGAAAAATATGCATCCACTACTCTTAGAGAGATGGGTGGGTACTGCAAAATGGTCAACGGGACTGTTTCAGATTCATTATACGGAGTGTTTTCCTTCTCATAAGTTATAATAAGCGTTAAGCTATATTTGCCTGCACTAACATTTTTTGGGATATCCAGTAAATATTCAAAAGTGACATAGATGTTCGCGCTAACTTTTTCAGCAATGCTTCCATTAAGCAGTCGCGCCGGAGAACACGAGCCGCTTCCGGAGCTAAAGCCTATTCCCGCAATTGTGTTAAGTCTTCCAAAAACCTTTTGCGCTGGAGAAGTGCCGTTATAAAAAGCTTCGATTTTTAAGTTTACCCTATTGCTACCGGGATATATTTCCGCTGTGTCAGCTGTAGACCTAACGTTAACATGTACCATCTGAAAGTTGTTTTCTTCCGGTTCTCCATAAACTCTAGTTACGAATATTGAAGCAGGCTGCAATGCGAACATAAAAACCAATATGAGGGTTAAACATTTCATGAAGGTTTTCATACCCTTCACCTTTTCAGCGTTTTTCATTCCTTGCTTATAAGGGATTCCGCCTTGTTAGGCGGGAACATGCCTATAATTTCTCCGTCTCTTATGACATATATTTTATCCGTGCAGTTTGCCACTTCCGGGTCGTGAGTGACGACCACCACGGTGTGGCCGGTCTTGTTAAGGTTTAGGAATGTTTCCACCACTGTTTTTGCTGAGGCTCTGTCAAGGTTGCCAGTCGGCTCGTCGGCTAAAAGCACAACGGGTTTTCCAACGATGGCTCTGGCTATGGCAACCCGTTGCTGTTGTCCGCCGGAAAGCTGGTTTGGCTTTTTGTGAAGCCAACTTTCTTCACCGCCAACTTTGGCTAACGCCTCTAAAACCATTTTCGCCCGCACATTGCGCGGTATACCCCTTGGAATAAGAGGCAACTCTATATTTTCGAACACTGTCAAACGATTGACGAGGTTGAATGTTTTGGAAGACGAAGCCAAGTTTTCTGTTGCGTAAATCCGCCAAAGCTTTATCGTTAAGCCTTGAAACATCAACGCCGTCGAAGAAAATTTTCCCCTTGCAGGTCTATCCAAAAGCCCAATCATATTCAGGAGGGTTGTTTTTCCAGAGCCTGAAGGCCCCACTATGTCGATGAGGTCTCCTCGACGTATTTGGAAGTTCACTTTTTTCAAAGCTGGTGTGGAGATGGCACCGACTCGGTATTATTTGTAAACGTCCACCAACTCAATTATCGGCTTTGTCTGCGTTTTTTCCGACAATTTTAAGCCTCATCGCCATAGAGCGTATCATAGCAAATAATATGTCACTGAAATATACTGTTTGCTCTAGCAAGATTTATATGCGTGAATGCCATTTATTCTGCACAAGCCTCAGCCTAAAACTCGGTGTTTCCGGCAAGGAGACGCTTGGGTTTTTGGCTTGAAGGCTTGTTCCGCGATAGGGACGAAAAAACAGTATGCCAAGAAGGCTTCCAGAAAAAACAAAACACGTTGAGCGAAAACCGAGAAGGTTTGGAAGTAGCAGGCGCTTCAATCCCGACAGACCCTTTTTCCAAACCGCGCCGGTTAAGGAAAACCAAGAGCTAGAGGTTGTCATAGACGATATTGGGAGCAGGGGAGACGGCATAGCCCGTATACAAGGCTTTTTGATTTTTGTTCCAAACAGCAAGATAGGCGAACGCGTCAAAGTGCGCATTCTATCGGTTGGCGGAAAATTCGCTGTCGCGGAAAGAATATCCTAAAAGGAGGGTGAAAAGTGAAAATTAAGGAACTGCGAAACGGAATGAAACGCGTAAATGTCGAAGCCAAAGTCGTAGAGAAATCTGCTCCAAGAGAGGTTCTCTCAAGATTCAGCGACACAACCCATAAGGTGGCAACAGCCATCATAGCAGATGACACTGGAACCATCAAGCTAACCCTTTGGAACGACCAAATAGACCAAGTGAACGTCAACGACACGGTCAAAGTGGAAAACGGCTACGTTACAAGCTTCAAGGGTGAAATCCAGCTTAACGTTGGAAAATACGGAAAACTCACAGTTGAATAAACAACTCGCGGAACATTTACCCACGTATAAGAGGTGAAAACGTATGGAAGAAAGAAGAAGGTTCGGCGGACGAAGAGACTATGGAAAAGGTGGACCGAGACGTTTCCCACCGAAACCAGTTGAGCTAGGCAAAGAATACGAAGTAGACGTCACAGAAACAAGCCGAAGAGGCGAAGGAATAGCCCGCATCCAAGGCCTAGTAACCTTCATACCAAACACAAAGCCAGGCGACCACGTAAAAATAAAGATAACAAGAATAAGCCGAAGGTTCGCCGAAGCCGAAGTAGTTGAAGCAGGAGCATCAGAAGAGTAAAACGCATAAAACCTCTTTCTTGGCTGTTTTCTCTTTTTCGTAAAATCTTTTATTTTAATATCTGAATTATCTGTTGAAAATCACACGTGTCTACTCTTTTCTCTGGACGCTGGGAGCAGCAGATGGCGGGAAATAAAAGACCTAGACTTTTTGAATTAACACAGTTGAGTTTTCTGTTGATCTCAACTCTGGTTACTGTTCCGCAGCTGTTTTCCATAAATTTTGATGTAAAAACTTCAAAAGAAACCCAAACAGTTTATGATTACATAGAAAACGTGCTTGCTGATGGAAAAAATGTTTTGGTGAATATACATTATGGCGAGAATTTAAGACCAGCCTTAGAACCTCTACTAGTTGTTCTTACCAAGCACTTTTTCGATAAAAACTGCAAAATTATTTTCGTCTCAACTTCTACAAGTGGTCCTCTAATGTTTGAAAAGCTTCGATCCTTAGCGTCGAACATTTTTGCAGTAAAACAATATGGTTTTGACTATGTTTTTCTTGGGAAAATAGATTATGACCAGAAGGCTGTAGGGTCTCTTGCAACGAGTATTCATCAAACATTGGATAAGGACTATTACAATAATTCCGTAACCGACTACGTTAAACTGCCAATCATGAAAAATGTTGATGAGGCTGAAGATTTCGCCGCAGTTTTCATATTATCCATCGAAACGGAAATCTTCGAATGGTACGCTTATTACTGGGCAACACGTGGGGTTCAATTAATAATCGGCACATTGAAAGTTGTAGCTCCTTCATTAGCGAACTACATGCGAAATGGGCAAGCAATTGGAATAATCGCTGGATGCGATGTGGTCGCCGAATATGAAATTCTGGTCAATGAAGCAGGACAAGGGTTTGCAGCCATAAAAAACAGAAATATGGCTTATGTGTTGGCAGTAGTCTTCATGCCCATCACAAGCATAATCATTTTCTATTGGAAATTGAAACCCAAAAGCTTATCACGGCCAAAGCCAATTGAGCATGGCTAGGCACCTATTATGACCAGTGCAAAACAGCATTCAACAACTTCAAAGCAGATAGCTTTGACAGTCTGCCTTTCAGGTTTATATGCAATTTCGTGTTTTATCCCGTTATTCCAAATAGTCGGTTCAAAAGGCTTCATAACATTAGCGGCGATGTTGGCCCCTTCAATAGGCATTTTGTTCGGGCCGTTCATAGCTGTTTTGTCCTCGCTCATCGGCGGCTGCACAGCTTTCTTTTGGGGCGTCCTTTCACCGTCAAGCCTTGTTTCCGGTGTTGTTGCTGCCTTTTTCGCCAGTTTCCTACGACAGAAAAACGGATTACTGTGCGTTCCTTTCTACTCGGCCTTGCTTTTCGTTTTTGGTTTTTATCCGCATGTTGGACCAGTTTGGCTTTTTCCCTCCCTCATGTGGTTTCAAATAGTGGGATTTTTAGCCCTCGCTTGGTACACCCTGCGTAACAACAACCCAAACCACCTAGTCAGCTTTTCAATCATATCTTTGGTTTCAACATTGGCAGGTCAGATCGCTGGCTCCATAGTTTTCGAGGCTACCAACTGGCCCATTCTCATACCTGATTTAAATGCTTGGAAGGCAATCTGGCAAGGGTTAACGTTTATCTATCCAGCAGAACGTACCATCATAGCCATTGGCTCCACGTTTATAGCAATTGCAGTTCACAAAGCCCTAAAAAACACGGATCCAGCGTTGAATTTTAACAGTCAGCTTTGAAGGTTCTCATGAAGACGCATTCCCTCTGAGGTAAAGCCAAATCTTCAAGGCCGTAAACTTCATCATCAAACTTGAGGGGGGCTCCTTTAACAAGCACAATTGGGGTTTCCTCAGAGGCTTCGCCCATAAACAGGTGGGCGGCGGAAGCCAGATCCTCTGCCACCGCGTGCTGCGTAATCAACACTTCCTTCCCGTAGAGATCTCTTAATCCGCGGTAATCTTCAATGGGTTTGAAGCCTGCAACGGCCAAAGCAAGGCCTACTGTGCCCCTGACTAGCGGGATTAAGCCGCTGTCAATAATCATGACTGCAACCTTTTTTCCAGTTTTGCGAAAGAGCTCCTCCCTCAACTGTTTGGCTGTATCCCTAACGTTTTCTGGCCACAAAGCGACACAGCCCAATGGCGCATTCTTGTTGTCTATTCCAGCGTTAACTGTCAACATATGATCCTTTAACGTTAAAACAGCTTTCTCAACACCGCCGTAGATGGCGTCTGCCTCACGCAATATCAACTCCGCAAGCTCTCCGTTTATAGAAAACTTTTCAGCAAGCTCCAGCGCCTTTCTAGAAGGCTTAACATCCTTTAATTTGACAATTCGACCTTGCACATACGCCACAATCTTAGATGCAAAAACCAAAACGTCATTATCGTCCAACGAAAGATTTTGCTCCGACAAAGCCTTCAAAACCACATCAACAAGATTGTCGCCAACGCGGACAAACCCCGTTTTTACGGCATACAACCTCATAAGTCTCAGCCACGTTCTCCCTTCAAGGCTAACCTAACTTGCATAACCATTCCACAAAATAAACACTTCTTTTCTTGTAGTCTCAATAAAAACTTCCATTAGATCGGA
>CAZZMT010000088.1:0-14769 GCA_964655395.1 uncultured Candidatus Bathyarchaeia archaeon
AAACATGGCCGCCATGGGATGCTCTGAAGTTGCAATCAAATACAGGTCTTCGCCTTCAACCTTGTACAAGTCGTTTTCGAAGTCGCTGAGGGCTATGACACCCTCGTAGGGTTTACGTCTCATGAGGAAGGGAGGCTCTATGGGTGTGTAACCTTTCTTAACCATTTCTTCTAAAGCGAAGCACATCAAAGCCATGTCCAGTAAGACGCCTTCATTTTTCAAATAGAAGAATCTGGCGCCGGCAATCTTTCCAGCCCTTTCAACATCCATGATGTCCAATTTTAAGCCTAAATCTATGTGATCCCTTGGTGTGAAGCTAAATTTCGGCGGTTCTCCCCATGTTTTAACAACAACGTTGTCGTTTTCATCCTTGCCTACTGGAACAGACTCGTGCAGAAGATTTGGTAACATCATGAGATAATTGCGCACTTTCATCTCGTAATCAGTTACAAGATTCTCCAGTGCAGCGATTTCTTCATCAATCGCTTTAGCTTTTGAAACAACTGCTCTAACGTCTTCCCCCCTCTTTTTTAGGGACGCGATTTCAGCTGTCACCCGGTTTCTTTCTCGACGCATTTCATTAAGCTTTGTTAGATTTTGTCGCCAAAGCTTGTCACACTCGATAAGCTCATCCAACATCTTAAGGTATTCTGGATCACCTCTTCTTGCGAGGTTTTCCCTAACAAGTTCAGGTTTTTCTCTGATGAGCTTTATGTCCAACATTTTCTATGTTGCCCACCTTTTTCAGCCTTATAAAGAAGCGCATACCTTTCTATTCAAGTTTCTGTGCAGTCTTTAAGGTTTTCTCAGCCGTTGTAATGGCAAAGAGTAAATCGTCAACCGTTGCGATGAGCGTTTGAAGACTTCTGTTGCATTTTATGAACGTCCAAACGCTGGTGTCTCTTCTCTCAGTTTTAACATAAAGCCCTCGGGGCACCTTAAAGTTGTCTGGAGAAATTGCTTCTGCAACTGCTTTTGCTTTCCTTTCATCCTCGTAGACTATGGTGATTTCAGCTTCCAATTTTAACGCCAGCCAACCGTTTCCCAACAAGCTCGTTGACCAGTTTAATGAAGGTCTCCACGTTTTCAATTGGTATTTGAGCTCCAGCCGCCACGTCGTGGCCCCCGCCTTTTCCGAGACATTTTTCAGCAGCTGTCTGCATTATCTCTCCAAGGTTAACGCCCTTTGCAACAACAGCGTCCACGGTTCTGGCAGACACTTTCACTAAGCCTTCCTCTTTCACGTCTGCATAGGCAATTAGCGGCTTTTCCGGATTAGGCAGCGAAGTTGAAAGGATGGAGGATACAGCCCCCACTATTTTGTCGTCTATATAGTCTTCGCCGTAAACAACATAAATGTATTCAAGCTCCTTAATCCGTCCGGGCTTTTCCATTATCCAGCTAAGATACTTATTGATTGTCCGCCTATACTCTTCTAGGATTTTGTTTGCCTCTTCAAGGGCGGCGCCCCTGTCACCCATGCATATTGCAACGCCAACTCCCGGTTTATCCATTCGACCCGTCGCGTTTAACAAGACGGCAAACTCTCTTGCGTCTCGAAGCGGGGTCCAAGAGTCTTCTCGGGTTAACGTATAAACGTAGCCTATTAAATTCGATACTTCGTAGTGTAGTCCCTTTGAGACAAGATAATCCGCGAGGGCTGAGCAAAGTCTTCTTTTCTCTTCTTCCGTCAAATCTCTTAGAGCTCGCCACTTGTCGTCCACTTTTGTTTTAATGCCAAGGCTGTCTAAGAACGCGAAACTTTTGCCCTCTTCCCCACTTATGCCGGGGATAAACGGGTTTGTGGTTGAGGCTAAAGCTTTATGGATGGGGCGGGTTTCTCTACCAAAAAATATCAAGTCTTTTTCAACAATTAACAGTTCTTGGCTTTTCGCATCTTCAACTATTTTCTCATTTAAGCCTCCTAGGCTTCGCTGGTCATATTTGTCCTGCAAGTCTCCGAGGGCGCCAACAACGGCGATGGGCGCCAAATCCATGTTTACCTTGTCAATGGCTTTAGCCACGAGATAGGCTACTCCTGAACTGCTTATGTCTCGTGCACCGTCAATGCCGTAAATGTGGGGGTTAACACAGGGGAAATCGCCGACGTCCCCGCTGATCTGATGGTGGTCTAAAACAACGACTTTGATTTCTGGAGCTTTCTGTCTCAGTAAAAGTGCGTATTCGCTTCCCAAGTCTGTGAAAACAACCATTTGAGGCTTTTCTTCAACTATCTCGTTTACAAGCTTCTCATCGACCCATTGGGTTATCCTAATCCGGAATCTCGCGTTAAGACGGTACAAGGCTTTGCCAATAATCCCAGCGGCAGCTATCCCGTCAGCATCCAAATGTGAAAAAACATAGATGTAAAACTCATCTTTAACGGCTTGCCGTATAACGTCAGCTGCTTTTGAAACGCTTTCGAAAAAGCCTACAGTCCGCCCATTCTGCTCCATTCTTCTCACAATGTTTTGAGGTTTCTCTGCTTAAGAAGTTTCAGCTGCAGTTTTTGAATTTTAATTCCTACGCTATGGAGGCGGCTTTTGGCTCGTACTTCCAATCAGACGGTAAAACACCTTCTTGCTTATAGTATTCTGCAAGTCTATGAATTTTGGCTTCGACAAGCTGCAAAGCCCTTTTGTTATGCACGTCCTTCCTATGCTTTTCAAGGTGAGCTGAAAGCCTAGCAGCCTTTTTGAGCAAGTTCTCAAGATCTTCAGGTATGGATGGGGCAAGCCCCGCCTCCTTAAGAATTTGAGTTATGGTCTTTCCGGTTAATGGTTTAACAAGCGGGATAGCGTACTGGTCTCTGAGAATTGTGCCTATACGGCTAGGAGGGTGGCCTTCCCTTGCAAGCTTAATGACGAGTGCTTCCACTTCTTCGGGCTGGTATTTACACCAGCTTGGAGGACGCTTACTTACTGGTCTGGTTGAATGGGACTTTCCCTTTTCCTGTTTCGGCATGCATACCCCGTCTAGCTTTGTGAAAGCGAGGATAGACGGATATTTAAGAACTTCGATTTAAACTTTCAGCCCAAACTGTGCGTATGGGTTAAATTGAAAAGTTCACTAGCAACTTTTAAAGGATCGCTAACGTCCTTCAATTCAACCCTTGCATAGGAAGCTCTCCTAAAATAGGGATACGGCAAAGCATATACGCCTCTAACACCGGGGCTTAATGGTGTTATAGAACCATAATTTAGCCATCTTGCTAGTGGGCCTTGGCTCACGATAATGTCTGTTATTTCGTTGTATGTAAGTTCCCTAACAGACACTGTGATGAACTTTCTTAGCATAATAATTCGTCTGTCGGTTAGAATGTAGAGATGGCCCCTAACGTAAAAGTAGCCAACGATGGCCATTAAAGTGAAAATGCCCGCAATAACAACTATTAATGCATAAAATAATGTGAACAGTGCCTCCATTAAAAATCCAGCGTATTGGGTGATATAACGAAAAATCGACCACCAATACACGATGAGCGCGAATCCAGCAGTTGATAGAATAGAAGAGAATATCGAAGGGTAACGCCTTTGCAGCGTCATTAAAATTTTTTCGTCTTGAAGGAGCGACACATACTTTTTGGTAAGCTCCGTTGCCGCCATCAGCTTTCTGCACCTTTCGGCTTGATTTCCTTTACAAGCTTTGCAATGGCATCCCTAACCTCATAGGGATTTTTAACACCGGAAATCGAGAATATGGCGGCTCCCATCGGCATAATCATGCCAGCCGTGATCGGGGAGACTCTGCCATAGTTGAAAAGTCTACCTATCGGTCCTTGATTCACAATTATGTCTGTGATTTTGTCGTGAGTAACCGTTCTCATAAGAATTCCAATGAATTTTCTGAACATTATTATGCGCTCGTTTGTGATTATGTAGCGGTGTCCCTTTACATAAATATAGCCTAACCCATAAACCAGAACTGGAAGAACTAAGAACGCAAACACTTGTATCGGAAACCTAATCCACCGGTATTCAAGCGACACCGCTAGACTCACACCGCCTATGATAATCCATATCACTATGAGCCCTACGGTTGCCATTGTCACGTATGAGACGTAGTGTCTCTCCAAAACCATAAGGACTTTTTCGTTTGGCGCTATTATAACCTCCTTTGGAATGGTAGCTTGCCCTTCACTCAACCGGAAAACCTCCGCGAATCTTATGGTTCATTTTTCGGCTTTTAAGCCTTTATACCACTTGGCAAATTTGCGGAGAGCTTTAGCCCTATGTGAATACCTGTTCTTTTCGTCTATGCCCATTTCAGCGAAAGTTTTCTCACTGCCTGAAGGCTTGAAAATGGGGTCGAAACCAAAACCTGAACACCCTTTCCGAACATCCCTTGTTATTTCTCCGAAGGCTTTGCCCTTAAAACATATGGGCGCGTTTAGGTCTTCCGAAAAGTAGGCAACCACCGACTGGAAGTAGGCTTTTCTGTTGGCAAAATCCTCCATAAGTTTCAACAAGCCCTCGTTTCCAATGGTCTTGTAAACGTAGGCAGCATAGGGCCCCGGGAAACCGTTTAAGGCTTCTATAAATAAGCCAGCATCCTCAACGATTATTGGGAGATGGCACTGTTGAAAAGTGTGGATAGCGCTTGCCTTTGCGATTTCCTCTAAACTTTCGCTCTGGATTTCCAGCGTTTTAACCCTTAACATGCCCACCGCTATTCCGTGGCGGCTTAAAACCCTTCGGGCTTCATTGAACTTGTTAATGTTGTTTGTGGCGAAGAATATGACTTTGCCCTTCAATTGGAAGTTCACGCGATTCAGCCTCTTTTCAGCTTTCTACCGTGTCTTATTCACCTCTTCTTTCGGCTATGTAGCGTCCTCTCCTTTCTATTTCCCTTATTTTATCTAAAACGTTTTTCACTTCGTCAATCCCCAAAACACTCTTATACCCCTCAATTATAGCGTTGAAACATTTTTCTGCGTACTGAAAATGCGTGCTTTGCAATGCCCTTTTCATAAGGTGCAGATCAACGCCCCTTGCTTCAAGCTCCATTGTTTTCTCGCTCAATCCAAAATCTACAAAGAAGATTTTTCCATCTGGAGCTTGGATCATGTTTGAGGTTGTTAGATCTCCGTGAACTATGCCATACCGGTGGAGTTTTCCAATCAACTCGCCAATTTTACGGCACAACTGCCATCTATCATCTTCGGAAACATCTTTTAACAACTGTTTTAGCTGTCTTCCCTCAACAAACTCCATTACGATTGTGGAGTTTTTTACGTCGACAAAAAATATTGTGGGTGTTGGCACTCCGGCTTTTTTCGCCTCGTGCATCAACTGAGACTCGTGAACGGTTCTGTACGCTCTGATCTGCTCGTCTAAGGCGGGAATCCTATATTTTTTGGGCAAACGCTTCTTCAAAACGACTTTCTTGCCGTGCCATTCTGCAAGAAACAAGTAGGCCTCTGCACCCATTTTGATGAGAACCGGCTGGTTCACTTCACCCAAGGAACTTCAACCTCTTCGATACGCCACCTCAACCGTACAAAACTCTCTTCGAGGGGCGTTATGATGCCATGGGTAAACGCCAAAACACCAGTCCACGCGATCATGGCCCCGTTGTCAACGGCGTATTCGCTTGGAACTGTGCAGAATCTGGTGTTGTGCTCCTCTGCTATGGAGCGCACCATCTCCTGAAGCCTTTTGTTAGCGGCGACACCACCAGTCAACAAGACTTCCTTTTTCTCCGTGTGAGCTAAAGCCCTTTCAGTAACCTCAACAACCATTGAAAACGCTGTTTCCTGGAGACTATAGCACAAGTCCTCCAGCCTATACTCGCCTTTCTTGAGGGCTTTTATGGCGGCCGTCAAAAGCCCACTGAAAGACATGTCCATGCCTTTAACAGCGTACGGCAGCGGCACAAAAACATTCCCGTTTTTCGCAAGCCTTTCAACAACGGCTCCAAAAGGTTCTCCGGGCCTTTGTTTTAATCCAGCTTCCCTTGCGAAAACGTCTAAACAGTTTCCTAAGGCAATGTCTAATGTTTCACCGAAAACTCTGTAACGTCCAGCGTCAAAAGCCGCCACAATAGTGTTTCCGCCAGAAACATAAAGCGTGACGGGATCTACCGCCCCTGTCTTTAATTTTCCTATTTCAATGTGGGCTATGCAGTGGTTGACACCGACAAGTGGAACATGCAGATAAGAGGCAAGCGCCCGTGCCACGGTAGCCCCCGTTCTTAGACACGGTCCAAGGCCTGGGCCTTGCGAAAACGCTATAACCGTTAAATCTTTTGGTTTTATGCCAGCCGTTTTGAAGGCTTCTTCAATAACCTTGTCTGCAACCTCAGCGTGGTGTTGCGCCGCCTCCCTCGGATGGATTCCCCCCTCCGGTGGGACGTAAGCGTCTATTACGTTGGCTAAAATTTCGCCACTGAAGGTAGCGATTCCAACGCTGAAGTCGTCGGCTGTGCTTTCAACTCCTAAACAGTAGCCTTCACCAGTTTTTCCATGCTTCATTTTAACGAGTCCCACTTCAACTGGAACCTAAATTATTTTATGTTTGATTAAACATATTTTATTGTGAAAGCCTATATATTTGCGTGGAGACTGAAAGGGGAAGATGCCGAAGCCCAACGACTTAGAACAGAAAGCATTACAAATAATAATGAGTGCTGGAAACAACGGCTTGTTACAGTCTGAACTATGGAGAAAGCTAGGTGCAAGTAGCAGAGAAGGCTCAAGAATAGCTCTAAAACTTGAAAGTAAAGGGCTTATAAGACGTGAAAGGGAACTCCGTAATGGAAGGTGGACTTATAGGCTTTACCCGAAAAGGCTTCCAGCCTCCATAGACTCCATAGTTGACTGTCCATGCGTAATGTGCCCCGACAGCCCAAGATGCGGACCAACAGGCAACGTTACACCGCAAAACTGTGAAAAGCTTACGGAATGGCTTTTCCGCATGGCCGAATCCACCCAAAATGTTTTAGGTGACAGCTAGTTTTGCCAAAAGCCTGGGTTCAAGAACGCAAAAAAGACTATTATTATAGAAAGGCAAAGGAGGAAAATTACCGTTCAAGGGCAACCTACAAACTCTTTCAAGCAGTCGGGAAATACCGTTTTATGAAGGAAGGCGACGTCGTTGTAGACCTTGGCGCAGCACCTGGCGGATGGACGCAAGCTTCAAGAAAAATTGTTGGGCCTCGAGGCTTCGTTTTAGGCGTCGACTTAAAACCCATCGAACCTTTTGAAGAACGCAACGTTAAAACAATTATCGGCGACATAATGGACGAGGAAACCACAACCCAAATTTTGGAGGTGCTTCCCCGTAAGGCTGACGTGGTTATTTCTGATGCTTCGCCAAACATTTCTGGAATTTGGGAGTTAGACCACGCTCGCCAAATAGAATTGGCTCAAAAAGCTTTGGAAATAGCCCTAAAAGTGCTTAAACCCGATGGAAACTTTTTCGTGAAAGTTTTCCAAGGAGACATGCTTCAAGACTTCATAGGCAAAGTTAAACAGCACTTTAGAGACGTTAAAGTTATAAAGCCAAAAGCCAGCAGGGCGAAAAGCTCAGAGCTTTTTGTTTTAGGCCTAGGCCTGAAAGCTTCAGAGTTTTTGGTGGCTGAAGAGCGGTAAAGCTAAATTCCCATAGGCTTTATTAAAGAAGGGTGGAACCTTTGAGGATAATTGCTGCTGATTCTTCTTCAGCCATTTTAAACGAGAAATTTGAACCTTTAAGCATTGTGGCCACGGCAGCCGTACTAGTAGAGCCTCCCTACAGAGAGCCAAGCGAATGTTTGGCTAAGCCAATTTTTACAGAAGCTGAAAACAGCCATGAAGTCATAGTTTATGAGGCTGAACTTTGCAGGCAGCTGCTTGAAAAAGTGGAGGCAGACGTAGTCCACTTAGACATGTCTCTGAGGGCTGTTTCTCTTGAACAGCTTTCTCCCATACAGTTTTCAAACATGAAAATCTCCAGCAAAGCTAGAAGCAACATTGTAAGGATTCTTCCAAAACTGAGGAAAATTTCGGGGGAAATCTCCCAAAAACATGGAATAGAGGTTTTAGCCATAGGGAAAGAAAGCATACCCGTAAGAATAGCCGAACTAACAGCCGGCGCCCACGCCATAATATATGCTTCTCAAAAAGTCCTAGAACAAAACAAGCCGCTGATGCTTGGGCTTCCATCCAAATGTCAGCCAAAAATCTTAGGCGACAAAGTATATGTTTACTCTTTAATGGCGGCGGAACACGACATTTCAGGATACGCCACAGACACCGACAGAAATTTAGAAAAAGTTAATATCATAGAGATGTTAAATCCATGCGCAAGGGGGTTCAGAACTTTAAAGATAGCTCCCCTACGTGTAACATGATTTGGAGAGTTTAGTAGTTGGCATCAAGCATATGGAAAGAGTTTCCGACGAAAATAAAGCGTATCATAACGATACTGATATTTTTTCTTGTTTCGATTGCCGTGACGGTTGCTGGTGTTTCAACTCCGCTCACTGAAGGAGAGGCATCTGAAATAAATGATGAGCTTGGAGAGATGCAAGATTACATCTCAACTGTCGATATGTTCCGTGGAGCCACTTTAATTTTTGGCAATAATTTTGTTCTATGCCTGTCCTTTTTTGTTCCCTTTGTAGGGTTTTTCTTCGGGTTTTATGTGCTTTACAGCACTGGAGTTGTAATTGCAGCGCAAAGTATTTGCAACGGTGTAAATCCACATCTAGTTTTTCTGTCACTCTTCATTTTTCCTTTCACATGGCTTGAGTTTTTGGCGTATTCTGCAGCGTTTGCTGAAAATGCCTGGCTAAGTTGGCGCATTATACGGCGTAACTGGAGGAGAGAGATCGTCAACACATGCATTATGATTTCTATATGTGCAGTGACACTTTTGATAGCTGCTTTTATTGAAATTGCGCTAATAAAGGCCTTCATTTAGCCTTCTTGACATTTGTGATTTCTAGGCTTATGTTTAGGGCTTTTGCACTGTGGGTTATTTCACCCAAACTTATTATGTCCACTCCTTTTGAAGCATACTCGAGGATATTGTCGGCTGTTATTCCACCGCTGGCTTCCAGCATCACCTTTCCATAGTATCCCGCTTTTTTCAAGATTTTCACGGCGTCTTCCACTTGTTTGGGTGAGAAATTGTCCAGCATTATTATATCCGCTCCAGCTTCAGCAGCCTTAAGAACATCTTCAACTTTAGCCACTTCAACCTCGATTTTCTTGCTGAAGGAGGCTTTTTCTCGGGCTTTTTTGACGGCTTTTTCAACACTTCCAGCTATGGCAATATGATTATCCTTAATTAGAATCATATCGTCCAAGTGGAGTCTATGAGTGTCGCCGCCGCCAACGGCGACAGCCCTTTTGTCAAAGTACATTAGCCCCGGCGCTGTTTTCCTTGTGCAAGCAATCCTCGTCTTATACCCAGCCTTTTGGATTTTCTCAACTAGTTTTTTTGTGGCTGTGGCTATGCCGCTCATCCGTGACATAACGTTAAGAAGGGTGCGTTCAACCGAAAGTATGGTTCGCGCATCTCCATAAACCTTCATCAAGACCTGTTTGGGCTTTACTTCGTCTCCATCTCTAACATAAGCCTCAAATTTTAAGCCTAAACTTTCAAGAAGCACCTTTGCCTCCTCTATTCCAGCGATAACGCCTGCTTCTTTGGCTATTACTTCAGCCTCTACAGCGCAGCCTTCTGGAACTATGAGAAATGTTGTTATGTCGCCCTGTCCTAAGTCTTCCGCAAGCATCTGCAAGAGTTTTTCTTCAAGAATTTTTAGAGGGAGAAACATGGCCTTCTTTTTCTTCATCTCTCCGCTTTTTATTTAACAATTTTGCAAAGCAACCAAAATAAGAGGCAATGCCCTAATTAATGAATTATGCGTTTAATGCTAAGCTGTTCAGAACTCGGTTTAGGACATGTTTCTAGGCTTATGGTTTTAGGGAAAAAACTGGAAGCAAAAGGAAACGAGCTTTTCTTTTTCTCCGGAGGAAAAGCCCACACCCTTCTTAAAAGGGAGTTTAAAAATGTTTATTATTGTACGCCTGTGGAATGGTACGAAAACGCTTATGGAGTACTCTTTTCGGTCTCTATCTTGAATATTCTCTTTCCGTTGCCGCGCATCAACCCGGAAAACGGAAAATTTGAAGTAAAATCTCCAAGCGGTTTGGAAACCGCACGCCGCTATTATGACCTTAGAGGGAACATTTTGAAAATAAAGCCCAACGCGATAATATCGGACGGTGACCTTCACGCGTTACGTTTAGCTCAGAGATGGCATTATCCATCGGTTTACATAACAAATCTTGTTCGCCCAAGCTATGGCTTTTATCCACTGCTTATTCCGGGTGAAAGGTTCACTGAACGCTATTTGAGAAACTGTTCAAAAATAATTGTTCCCGACGTTCCGCCCCCATACACTATTTGCGAATACAATCTAGGTGATTTGGAGGATGTTGGAGTCGCAGATAAAGTTGAATTTGTCGGAAGCTTTGTTGACGCTGCACCGGTGAATGGCGGCGAAAGCCACATTTTTGCTCCGATAAGTGGGCCTGTTGGGACAAGGTTTCGATTGAGGCAGATTATTATTCCCGTTTTGAGCCGTCTAAAAATGAAAAGCATAGTCAGTCTTGGAGAACACGGCGATAAAAGGGTGGCAAAGGTTGGAAACTGCACCGTATACACGTGGCTCTCACCCCAAGAAAGAAGCAATTTTATGGCAAACGCTAAACTAGTGATTTTCAGCGGAGGACACAATACTTGCTTTGAGGTTGTAAATTACGCGAAACCAAGCATATGCATTCCAACCCAGCCGGAACAGTTTGCAAACGCCAAGAAACTGCAGGACATGGGTTGTTCCCTAATTGCCAATAACAGAGAACGGTTGACGCAGGCTATTGGTGAGATGGAGAAAAACGTAGATTTTTACAAGAAACGCGTGCGTAGGCTAAGCCAGTATGCCCGTAAGTTTAAGGGCGTTGATAAAGCTGTGGAAAAAATTGAAGAAGTTGCACAAGAAGGTGTAAATGCTTAAGTAAGAATTTTTCGCCTAACCTCGCCTTTCGGTTTTTCTTCCTCAAATATTATGGCTTGAAACTTGTAGACCTTTACGCCTTTCATAAGCCAGCAGTCCGGTGGAAGCCCAGCCTTCAAACAACATTGGCACAGAAACTCCTCCTCATCCCAGTTCCATTCCACTGGCACTTGGGGAAGCAGCAGCCCCCTATAGAAGCCTCTCTCTATAATTAGTCCATCAACACCCACCCTTATTTTAGACGGATATTCTCTTGGATTTTTCACTTCCACCAGTTGTGGGGGCGTAAGCACGCTAACCTCAAAAACCACACTGTCCAATTCTTCTGGGGTTAGGGGATAAAACCTCGGGTCTTGGGTTGCAGAGCTTATGGCAGACTCTATGACTGCTTCCACCAGCGGCGTTGTGGGATAAGGAAGCCCTATACATCCCCGCAGCTCTTTCTCTCCACTTTGAACACTGTTTATCGTCACAAAGACTCCGCAAGGCTGCATAAGCTTCTGGGGAAGCCCTTCCGGCGGGCGGATGCGCTTTCTGGTTTTCAAGTACTCTTCTACAGCGTTTCGGGCAAGCCTAACTAGCAGTTTTCCCTCTTCTAGGCTTAGCTCAAAAGACAATATGTGTTAGCCTTCCTAGAATTTTATGGATTCTTCGCGGGTTCCCTCTTTTGTTATGAAGAGGAAGTCGATGCCGTCGCCGCTCATAATGTCTCTGCTGATGGCTGATTTTATGGCTCTGACGACTAGGTCTCTTCCCTCTTCTATGCTTAGGTTTTCGCGGTAGCCTTCTTCAAGCACTCCCATGGCGATCTCCATTCCGGAGCCTACAACCGCATACTTGTCCGGTATAACTGAACCCAAAACGTCTAAAACATATAGCGAGGCGCCCTCATCGTCTATGCCTCCCACAATGGTTTGAGTTATCAATGGCGCCAGTCTGTTGGCGAAAAGCAGGTTAGACATAAGCTTGGCTGCAGACCTAACCGATATAGGTCTACCCACATCCATGCTGTAGAGGTTTGCATAGGCTTCCACTTCGCGAACCAGAATCTGCATGTCTGAAACAAGTCCGGCGCAAGCCGCCCCTATATGGTCTGTTATTTTAAAGACTTTTTTGCCTCCACGACTTACAACCAAATACCCATAAGAAACACGTTTTTCAGAAGCCAGTATGACGCCGTCTCTGCAGACTATGCCAACTGTTGTTGCGCCTGGAACCGACAGATACTGGGACATTTGCTCTCACCTTTCCACGTGATATGTGAGCGCAACCTATTAAACTTAATGTCTCCAAACTGTAAGTGACACGTCTAAATGGGGCGGCGAGATGTTAACACTTTACGTGGGCGCCGTCAAGGGCGTCTGGTTTGGGGTTGCCCATGAAAATGAAACCATCTTCGCTACGGCTTTCGCCTTCGACAGAAGCAAAGTTCTGCAAAATCTGCTAAGAAATATTCCTTTTGACATTCCTTTCCAACACTCAGAAAAGCCAACACCCTTTGCTGAGAAAGCAATCTCTTCGTTGGCAGATGTTTACAACGGTCGAGGTTGCGGTGAAAATTTTTGTCTCGTCATGAGTTTCTTGTCCAGCTATGCGCAAAAAGTTCTTAGAACGGTTTCCTTAATTCCTTTGGGTTATGTGGCTTCTTATGGTTCGGTGGCGAAGGCTGTTGGCGGAAGCCCGAGAGCTGTTGGGCGGATTATGGCATTAAACCCTTTCCCGCTGATTATTCCATGCCATAGAGTTGTAGCTTCAGACTTTTCGTTAGGCGGATATGGTGGAGGCGTGCATTTAAAGCTGGAGATTCTGAAACGCGAAAAAAGAGGCTACACCACAGCCATGGAAATCAAAGTGGACAGTGGGATCCTTCAAGTTTTCCCCGTAGAATTTGTTTTGAAAGCTTGTTTGGGTTAATAGCGCAAATGATAAAAGCTTGATACCTCAATCTGTGAAGGGATAATCATGGTTAGGCGTGGGCTTTTTGTCGGCAGATTTCAGCCCTTCCATAAAGGACACCTTCAAGTGGTTAAGGAGATTCTAAACGAGGTGGACGAGCTTGTGATTGTTGTTGGCAGCGCCCAGTACAGCCACCGCATAGATAACCCTTTCACAACTGGCGAAAGGCTTGTAATGATACGGAAAGCCTTGGAGGAGGCGAAAATAGACTTGAACCGCATATGGATTGTGCCAGTACCTGACGTGCACATCCACATGGTTTGGGTGGCAGCTGTTGAGGGCTACACCCCCAGTTTTGACGTGGTTTACTCTAATGAGCCGCTTACCCGGAGGCTTTTCATAGAAGCCGGCTACGAAGTTAAATCCATTCGTTTTCATAAACGCGAGGTTTATTCAGCCACCGAGATAAGGGAGAGAATGCTGAAAGGCGAAAACTGGGAGGAACTTGTCCCCAAAAGCGTGGCAGAGTTCATCAAAGAAATCGGCGGTGTTGAAAGGCTTAAAGACCTCACAAAGACCGATAAAGTGTAACAGCATCCCCAACTTTTACCCCGAAAGCTTGGGCTGCACTTCCCATGTTTACAGATATTTCCAGAAAATCGTGGCTCCCAATTATGGCGAGGGGCTTCCCCCTTTCCATTTCTGCATAGGCTTTGCAAAGCTTCAACTTCAGTCTTTTATCCCTCAGCTTTATGTGCACAAAACCTTCCACACTTAAAGTTTCAAGATGTTTTGCTGTAAAATTCGTGATAATGTTTCCAAAACTGTCGATGTGAATAACCTCGCCCGTCAACCCGTCGCCCTTCTTGTAAATTCTCGCAAACTTTGGCATGACAATTTTGCGAATTTCCGGTCCAAACTCTGATGGTTTTACTCCTTTTGAGAGGTGCGCTGCCACGGGAGCGAAAACATCTCTACCATGAAAGGTTTGGGATATTCTTGGAAGCATAAACTTTGGATTTGCTATTTCGTAAACGTGTAATATCCCTTGGTTTTTGGCAGCTAAGGCTAACACGCCGTTGTCTGGACCTATAAAGAAGTCCTTTCCTGTTTCAATCAGTATGGGTTTACGTTTTGTTCCCACACCCGGGTCAACAACAGCCACATGTATCGTACCCTTAGGAAAATATGGAGACGCCGCTGCAAGTACAAACGCGCCATTTCTTACATTAAATTTTTCCACATGGTGGGTTATGTCCACGATTTTCGCGTTGGGGTTTATGCTCAAAATTACCGCCTTCATTTCGGCGACGTAGGGGTCTGCCAGCCCAAAATCCGTGGTCAAGGTTATTATCGGAGCTTGCGGCATGGTTTATCCGCCATGAGAAACAGGAACTAAAACCACTTCATCTCCATCTTTAAGGGCCGTTTCTAAACCCTTTAGAACGCTTATTTCCCTATTGTTCACAATTATCAAGGCGTTGGGTCTCGGGTCTTCCAATTCAGGGTCTATTAGGGTTCTTTTTGCTTGAGGGAACTCTTCAACAATCAAACCTATTAACTCTTTAACGGTTATTTTCTCATCAATGTTCAATGTGATTTTGCTTTTTCCAATTATGTTGCGTAGACTGCCGACAAACCTTACAGTTATGCTCAAAGCGTCCCCCATTTTACAGGATTATGACGACTGATATGTCATTTACGTTCGTTCCTGTAGGACCGGTAAATATCAAGTCGTCAAGTTTTGAGAAGAAACTGTAGGAGTTGTTTTCAGCAAGGAGATCTTCCGCTTTAAGCCCGGCTTTCGCCGCCCTTGCCACGGTGCTCCCGTCTGCCACAGCGCCAGCAGCATCGGTTGGGCCGTCT
>CAZZMT010000089.1:0-11674 GCA_964655395.1 uncultured Candidatus Bathyarchaeia archaeon
CCCCAGTTCGGACCCCTCATAATGTTTGGGCTTGGGGGAATTTACGTCAACCTCATAAAAGATGTCAGTTTCAGGTTGACGCCTCTAAGCAAGAGAAAGGCGTATGACATGATTATGGAAACAAAAGCTTACACACTTCTAAGAGGCTTTAGAGGCGAAGTTCCATCCGATGTAGAGTCGGTTGTCGATGTTCTACTCCGAGTTTCAAGACTCATTATGGACTTTTGGGAAATCGCCGAACTGGACATCAACCCATTATTCGTTTACGAAAAGGGAAAAAACTCTTTAGCCTTAGACGTCAAAATAACCCTATCGTTCAAAAGGTGATAAACTTGCATGAAAAGCCCGTGGGGATTTGTGTAACCACTCCGCGAATAGAACACTATGGAAAAACTGCATTCTGCTTGGGGCTTTCCCAAGTTTTAATGGATGAAGGCTTAAAGGTTGGATACTTCAAGCCCTTCAGCTGGAGCAACGTTCCCTACGGAAACATAAGGACAGATGAAGATGTGCTTTTGATGAGGGAGGTCCTCGACATCCAGGAAGATTTGAGGGTGATATCCCCTGTTCAGCTTGGATACTACTACCTTGAGAAACTGAGCGCCATGGATCGCGACGTGATTTTCGAAACCATTGAAGAGAGCTACAAAAAGTTGGCCGCGAATAAGGACTTAATTGTCGTCGAAATGGTTCGGGACGTGTTTTTCGGAAGCTCAGTGAGCCTTTCAGCCTTAGAAATATGTAAACGTTTAGGCCTAAAAGTTCTGATGGTTTCCTCCGTTCACACGGACGCGGTAATAGACGTCACAGTTGCGGAGAAAAATCACATTTCTTGGATGAATGTACCCTTCCTTGGTCTCGTAATGGACGGTGTTGCAGACGCTGACTTGGACAGAATTAAGCGAGTTTACATGCCGCTCTTAGAAAAAAATGGCATCAAAGTTTGGGGGATAATACCGGATAAAACCGAGATGCGGAGCCCAACAGCATTGGAAATTAAGGAGCTTTTAAACGCTGAAGTGCTTGCATGTGAGGACAAGCTTGGAGAGGTTATCGTTGAAAAATACCTCATAGGGGCTATGACGCCGGACGCTGCTCTCAAATACTTCAGAGCTTCGCCTAGAAAAGCTGTCATCACTGGTGGGGATAGGCCCGACATATGCCTCGCAGCATTAGAGACGGATACTTCGTTGCTGCTTCTCACGGGCAACATTCACCCAAGCCCCGTGGTCCTCAACAAAGCCCAAGAGAGAGGTGTACCCGTGATACTTGTGCCCTACGACACATACACCACCGTGAACATGCTTCAAGATATTGCTGGCAAGATAAAATATGGCGACAAAAAACGGATTAAACTGGCCAAACAGCTTGTGGAGGAGAACGTTGACTGGAGAGGCTTACTAAAATTCCTTCAAGGAGCCTAGTCTAAGGCTGAGCCTTCTTCTTTATTAAAAGCCAGTTTTTGCCGCCCTTAAACCTTATCAAGACATAGTCGCCTTTCATTTTTTCGCCGTTTAAAGTGAACTCTATTTTGTCTTCGCTTCGATGTTTAAGCTGGTATAAGCCTTTATCCCATATCTCCACCCTTCCAGCACCGTACATGCCTTCAGGGATTACCCCCTCAAAATTTGCATACTCCAACGGGTGATCCTCAACCTCAACAGCCAACCTTCTAACACCAGACTGCAAGGGTGGCTCCTTAGGAACAGCCCAGCTTTTCAAAACACCATCCATTTCAAGCCTAAAATCGTAATGCAAACGCCTAGCTTGGTGACGTTGAACAACAAATATTCCCGAAAACTGTCCAGTCAACTCTGTCAACTTCCCATTAACCATTATGGAGCAGAGAAAGATAAAGACTAATTTATAATTCGGTTAAAAACTACGTATTGGTTCAACAAAACATCTAAATTATAAATACTTCATATTTAATATTCACCAATTTGCATAAGCAGGAGCGAGACAGGTGGGCGAGATACATACAAATGCAGGGGAAAACTCCGAAGAAAGAAAGTTGGAGAAAATCCCCGTTGAAGAAGTGTTAGGTTCGCTTCTCTTCGGAGTTTTGATAGTGGATGAGGAAACCCACAGGATTGTGTATGCAAACCGCCACGCCCTTGAAATGATAGGTGCTTCAGAGAAAGATGTTGTTGGGAATATATGCCACTGTTTCATCTGCCCAGCGGAGAAGGGACGATGTCCAGTCAGCGATCTAGGCCAGACTGTGGATAGATCTGAACGAATTCTGTTGAAGGCTAACGGAGAAAGCGTCCCAATTCTCAAGACGGTGGCTGTTGTGTCATGGCATGGGCATAAATATCTCGTGGAAAGCTTCATAGATATAACTAGGAGGAAAAAAGCTGAGGAAGCGCTTCAAGAGTCTGAGGAAAAATATAGGAGACTCTTTGATGAAAATCTTGACGCTATATTTTTAGCTGACGCCGAAACAGGCATAATAGTTGACTGCAACCGTGCAGCAGCAGAGCTTGTGGGCAGAGATAAATCAGAAATCATTGGTCAACACCAGCGGATTCTTCATCCACCAGAAAGGGTCAAGGATGGATTCAGCTTAACATTCAAGCAGCACGTCCAAGGAGAAAAAGGCGTACTGGAGGATCAAATTATAACGAAAAATGGAGAAATAAGAGACGTTTTAATTAAAGCCAAAGTTTTTGAACTTAGGGGCAAAAAACTGATTCAAGGCATATTCAGGGACATAACTGAACAAAAGAAGGCTGAAAAAGCCTTGCGGGAAAGCGAGGAAACCTATCGAGCCATCTTAAACGGCATGAATGACACTGCATGGGTTATAGATTTCAACGGAAGGTTTATTGACGTAAACGAGACAGCCGTTAGGGTTTTAGGATATTCCCGGGAAGAGCTCCTTAAAATGGGTCCTGTAGACATCGACTCAAGCCTGACTGAGGCTCAAATAATGGAGCTCATAAGAAACATGCCCAAAGACAAAATTCAAGTTTTCGAAACATCCCATAGAACTAAAGACGGAAGAATCATACCCGTTGAAATATCCTCAAGCCTCATAACCTATAAAGGTAAAACTGCAATCCTAAGCATAGCAAGGGACCTAACTGAAAGGAAAAAGGCCGAGGCTGAGCTCAAAAAGCTAATGGAACAGCTTAAAATGGCTAATGAAAAGCTAAGTGTTGTGGGCAGATGGACACGCCACGACGCAAGAAACAAGCTTACGGTTATAAAAAGCAACCTGTATCTAGCCAAAAAGAGGGTTCCAAGCGATGATCCGATTAGGGCGTACTTGGATGAAATTGAAATAGCGTGCGATCATATAGCCAAAATATTTGATTTCGCCAGCGCATACGAAATGCTAGGCGTAGAGGAACGATTCTACGTCGATGTTGGAAAAATCATCGACGAGGCAGCAGCCCTAGTTTCAGGCTTAAACAACGTCAAACTGATAAACAAATGCCACGGCCTACAAGTTTTAGCCGACTCCCAGCTCAGACAGCTATTCTATAATCTCATCGAAAACTCCATAAAACACGGAGAAAAAGTCAGCAACATTAGTATCAACTACAAGTTAGCTGACGAAAACCTCGAAATAATCTACGAGGACAACGGGGTAGGCATACCAGAAGACGCCAAAGGGAACCTCTTCAAGGAGGGTTACGGAAAAGGCACGGGCTACGGACTCTATTTCACAAAGAGACTCTGCGAAATGTATGGTTGGGAAATCCATGAGACGGGCGAATACGGCAAAGGAGCACGGTTCATAATAACAGTACCGAAAAGAAGTCACAAAGGCGAGATTCTCTACAAAGTAGGTCAGAATTATGCATGATAGCATTTGATGCTAATTTCACCATGAATGGTTAAAGTTCCCCGTGACAAGTCCGCCACATGAAACTTGACGCTTTTGCATTTTAGCTCGGTAAGCATTAAGCATAAAATATTTGCGTGCTACCCCACGCCACAGTTATACAATTCTGCATCATTAGAGAGGGCTGTAAAACCCTTAAATAAAGGCCCCACTAGTGAAAATTGAGAATGGGCCGGTAGTTCAGCTGGTATGAACGCCCGACTTGCACTCGGGAGGTCGCGGGTTCAAATCCCGCCCGGTCCACTTTGAATCTCGCTTATTCCGCCTTATTCTTTCCGCTCTGCCCTGCGGGTGCTTGAATTTTGTGGGGCTGTTAGGCCTATGATTTCTCCCCTTACAATGTCTATGAGCATTGCAAAAATTGTGTTGCTTGGGTCGTAGCTTATGTCTTCTAGGCTTGCAAGTGCGCGCAGGTAAAGGGCTCGTTGCTCATTTGCTGTGCAGCTTTTTCAAGGTTTGCGGCGGCTGTCAGTTCGCCTTCACTTTTAATTGTTACGGCTCTTTTTTCACGTTCAGCTTCGGCTTGCGTGCAATTACCCGTTTCATGTCTTCTGGTTATCCGTTTTAAAGCCACCTGCTAACTTGTTTTTGAGAAATGTTTGGATTTCGATTCTGGTTCGTAATTGTTATAAAATTTAGATTTTAAATTGAAAATTTTACGAATATGGATTCTAGGTTCACATAATTTAAATGCGAATCTGGGATTCGTATAGTAAATCAGCAGTTGTAGGATGTTGGGTTATGGCGAAAACAGATAACAAAAAGGAGAACTCTGAAGCTGCAAAGGAGGCTGAGGAGGCGAAACTCGCCGCCGAGGAAGGAAACGTGGAGCGGCAAGAAATTGAAAAGTTGAAGTTTAATGTGGCAAAGCTTTCTGAGGAATTGAACACGGCTGTAGCTGAGCTTAAAAAGTCTATAATTGACATAAGGTCTGCGATAAGCGAAATCGAGAACCCCTTCAACCTTCTAAGGGTGATTACAAGCGAGAAAGACTTAGAAAAGATAAAGGGTGAGAAGCTGCCTCCAGGTGTTAAATCCCTTTACATAGGGAAGCTTGAAGGAAAACCCGAAGAGAAGGCTGAAGAAAGGGCTGAGAAAAAGGAAGAGAAGGCTCCTGCATTCTTGCCTGCCCCTACACCCGCGCCCACAGAGGTTCCTAAAGTCGAAGAGAAAAAGCCTGAAACAATATTAAAAAGGGAATTGGAGGAGTACCGCCCGAAAGCTGAGCGTTTGCAGCGTGGAACCGCCTATCTAAACTGGGTTTGGTCTCTGCTTGACGCAGGCTTTACTCCAGAGGATATAAGGCAGCTTTCGCAGTCCTATGAGGATTTGGGGTTTCTGCCTGAAGGCTACAGTGGGCAGATTTATTCTTTGGCTGTTGCTGCTGAAAAGGCGAAGGCCAAGGGTTTAACCAAAAGCAAGCTGCTGTTGAACATGTACAGGGCTTCCGTGATTTCGGGGATTGGGCTAAGCTCAGAGGACGTGAAGCGACTTATTGCCATAGCTGAGAGAAGAAGCAGCAAGGAAAAGCTTTCTAGAAGGGCTGAGTGATGGGCTTTTCATTGACGCTTTCCCACATCATAATGGTTATTGCCTCCGTGTGTTTAGCAAGCCTTTTCTCGGCATACGCATTTTACACTGGAAACCTCGTTCAAAACGAGTTGGCGCAAAACATAAACAACTACAAAATCACAGTTAACATTAGGCTGGAAATTGTTTACGCAACCATAAACGACACCACTACACCGCCACATTTTGTGATATACGCCAAAAACACTGGAAACCTGCCATTCAGCGACTTCGCATCCCTAGACGTTTACGTAGGGGAGTACGGGAAAGCCCAACTTTACACTTACAGTAAGACAGCAAGCCTTGGAGGCGGAAGCTTCAACATTTCAACGGCAGACGGCGACAACGTTTGGGAACCTCGAGAAACAGCAGTCATAAAGGTTTACCCAACCGGCAGCGTGGAAGGCGTTGTCTTCGAGGCTAAACTAGTTCCCTCGAAAGGGATAGGCAGCAGCTACATCTTTCCAGCCCCACCTTCTTAAAAGAGAGGTGGAAAACATGGGTTTTTCCGTGACAATAACTTCCTCAATCATCCTCATAGTTTTGTTCACGTTATCCACGTCCTTCATGGTTGCAATCTTTCAAAATTTGAAGGAAATGTCCGCCATTGCAGAACAGTATGTTAACCGAGAAAGAGAAAAACTCGACGTCGCTTTACGATTGGAGATAGAATCGCTAAATGCCACGTCATGCGATTTCACCGTTAAAAACCTTGGATCTCGAACAATTTTCTTTAAGGACCAAGCAGGCTTCAAATGGAACACTGTGATTTTCTCTTACGGAAACAGCACTTTCTGGACAACATACCAAATCGAAGACTACACCATATTAGAGGTTAAGGTTTCTGGGACAAGCTACACCTTCGCGCCGGGAAGCCACCCCTACATAGAAGCCGGCGAGGAAGCCCGCATCCTTTTCAAGTTGCCGGAAGGAGCGCCTGAAATTCCGCTTGGCGGCTTGGCTTCTGTGGTTTTTGTCACCTATTATGGTGTAACTGCAAAAGCGGAGGCTGTTAGAACACCATGAGAGTCATAAGTTTTGGCATACCTGAACTTGACAGAGACCTTGGTGGAGGGCTTCCCCACCCAAGCCTTATATCCATAGAGGGAGAGTATGGTTCGGGCAAAACAATTTTTGTCCAGCAGATAACAAGTGCAATGTTAAACGTTGGGCTTCGTGTCTACGTGATTACAAGCGAGGCAACAGTTAAAGAATACTTGTCCATGATGAGGTCTGTGAGGCTTAATGCAGACGACTATTATTTGTCGGGGCAATTGAACATTTACCCGCTACACATTGAGGGTGGAAGATGGAACGACTTCTTGAGCTCCTTCTTCCTCAAGGTAACATCCAATTTTCTTGAATTGAAAAAGAGGTTTTACGACGCCGTTATAATTGACAGCCTAAGCGTTTTAACCGTGAACACTCCCCGTTCAGAGTTTCTAACGTTTGTAACTCGCATGAAAAATTTGGTTTCGGATGAAAAAACCGTTGTCACAACATTCCATCCAGAGTTTCTGCCCGAAGACAGCATCATGAAGCTGAGGGCAAGCTCAGACGTTTACCTTGTGCTTAAAAACGCCAGCATCTCGGGCCTCGACGTGAAAGTGCTTAGAGTCATCAAACTATGGGGAGTTAGTGGCGAGAGAAAAAGCGCCATAACCCTTGAAATTAACCCGCAAATAGGTTTGAGAGTTATGCCCCTCGCCGGAGTAAAAGTCTAAGAGGGAAAACTATGCCAGAAAAGCCTAAACTCAGCTTGCCAAAGTTTTCGGGCTTCAAGTTTTCATTATTCACGAAAAAAGAGGAAGCGCAGCCCAAAGAAGAGGACGTTTGGCCCTTCAAGAGGACTTTCTGCGAAACACTGGAGGAAGCCATAGTCGAGCATCCGTACTTGAAGGCGTATTTGGACAGTTTGCCGGAAAAGCCAAAATACGTTTTAAACCTTGAACTTGAACTGGAAGGGCCCGGCCAAGCCACGAGCATCCTATATCCCCTAGGCTTGGGCATATACGCCCATATCGATGTTGGCGGGGAAATCGGGAAATACAACATAATTGAGCCGGAAAAACCCGACCGACAGCTTCTCGACGAAATTGAAGAAGCCGTAGCTATGCTTGTCAAAGACAAAGAGTACAGTGGACCAAAAGAGTATGTACTAGCATCCCTCTTTAGACAAGCCGTCAAAAAGAAGCTGGTTAAAATTCCAAAAGACATTGATGAAAAGGCTGTTCTCTACCACTTTTTGAGAGAGAAAATCGGCCACAGCTTTATAGACGGCTTTTTGGCTGATCCATGGCTGGAAGACGTCAGCATCCCCGGAGAAGGCAAAGTCTTCGTCTACCACAAAATGTTTGGGCATCTTGAAACAAACGTTGACGTTTCAAAGGACGAGATCAACCGCCTATTAAAGAACATTTCCGAAAGATATGGAAAGGTTTTGAGCTACACCCACCCGATAATAGACATCCACTTACCCGACGGTTCAAGATTCAACATTGTTTACGGCGAGGACATAAGCCTTAGAGGAAGCAACTTCACCATAAGAAAGTTCCCAAAAGAACCAATTTCAGTAGCCCAATTAATCCGGTGGAAAACCATGTCTCCGGAGTTGGGCGCCTACCTATGGATGCTCTTCGAAATTGGAATATCAGCTATGGTCTGCGGAGAAACAGCCTCAGGTAAAACCACAACGCTAAACGCTTTGATGGGCTTCATAAGCTCCGACGCAAAAATAATAAGCATTGAGGAAACCCCTGAAGTCAACCTCTTCCACAAAAACTGGATTAGAGAAGTCACGAGGCTTCACACCGGTGCACCGGTAACCATGTTCGACCTTTTGAAGGCAGCCTTAAGACAGCGGCCAGACTACATCATTGTAGGCGAGATTAGAGGCGAGGAGGGAAGGGTGGCCTTTCAAGCCATTGAAACGGGCCACCCGGTTATATCAACAATGCACGCGGGAACCCTAAGCCAGCTTTTCCAGAGGCTTACATCTTACCCGATAGAGGTCCCCAAAACCCACATAGATGGATTAAACCTAACGATTTTCCAGGCGAGAATGGAGCGGGGTAAACGTTTCATAAGGAGAGTCACCTCCGTCAACGAGATAATTGGGTACGAGCCTGAAGAGGGACGGCTGAACTATTTGCCAACTTTTCTTTACGATCCGGACTTGGACAAGATTAGGTTTATGGGTTCAAGCTTCCACCTTGAAAACAAGGTTTTGGCTTTCAGAGGTTGGGGTAAGGAAAGGCTTAGGGAGCTTTACGACGAGTTGAATGCTAGGGCTGAAATTTTGAGTTTTCTCGCTGAGAATTTTCCAAGATACACTGATGTTTGGAAAACGTGTATAGCTGTTAGAGAGAAAGGCGTCTGGGAGGTTTACCGCAGAGTTAAAGAGGCGAAGATTCCTTGGGAATGAAAGCCTCAACGTCGAGGGAAAACACGCTTTTAATTCTTCTGATGGTTCCCACAGTTCTTTTTGCAGTCTATTATATGCTTGCTGGGAAAATGTTGGAGGCAGTCCTCGTTTTACCTTTAGGCTTAGGCCTTTTGCTGGCTTTGAGGCATATTTCTAGGAGACATTTCCCTAAAAAGGTGGATTTCGCCCTCACAACAGCCATTTTTCACATGTACGGCTTGTCTATGGGGGAGACATCCCCAGACGACCTTATTGACACCATCGCCAGAAACAAGGAGTACGGCTTTTACAGCCAAGTATTCCAGAGGATCCGCAGTTTAGCCAGAGATTTTGGCTATGGCATTACGAAGGCCACGGCGCATATGGCTGAATCCCTTAAGCCTCCTTTGAAGGATATTCTTGTGAGGCTTACCCACGTGTTTTCAAGCATTGAGCCTCGAGGCTATTTGGAGATGGAGTCGTCCATGCTTATTGAGGAGTATTCCGGCTATTATACTAGGGCTCTTGAAACTTTGAAGACGCTTGGCGGAATATTCACGTCCTTTCAAAGCGTAACCGTCTTCCTAATAATGACCATTGTGATTATGGCGATTTTCATGATTGACCCAAGCGCCATAGTTTTCGGCTACATAATAGCCGCGCTGGCCGTTGTGATGATGTACGTTCTTTTCAGGGCTTCCTCCCCGAGGGAACGCCTCGTCTATGTGGGAAAGTATCCTCCAAAGCTTTACCTTGCCATGAGGTGGAGCCTTATTGCAACGGGAGCTTCTTCGACGCTGCTTGCGGTTTTGCTTTACTTTTCGAAGGGGCCTCCTTTGGCTTTTATGGCGTTAGGTTTAGGTGTTATTGTTCCCGGAATTTTTGGGTACATGCTTGAGAGGCATGTAAGCCAAATTGATAGGAACTATCCAACTTTTTTGAAGGCTCTTGGTGAAAACTTGGCTTCCACTTCAGATTTGAAGGCTGCCTTCTCCTACATTATTTTGATGGAGCTCGGCCCTTTCAAAAAGCTTGTGAAAGAGGCTTTGGCTAGGCTTAGGCTTGGAATAAGCCACGAGCAAACTTTGGAGACTCTTGCTTCGGAAGCGGCGTCCTATCAAGTACACATTAGCAACAGAATTTTTCTTGACGCTTTGAGCCGGGGTGCCAACCCCCTTGAGATTGGCAACGCCCTCGGAAACCGTGTTGTGAAATTTATTGAGTTTCGGAAGTCGAGGGATGTTACCGCCAAAGGTTTTCAAATGATATTGATGATTTTGCAGCCCCTCACGGTTATGTTATTGATTGTCATGCAAGTGCTTGCAGACTTCATGTCCAGGTATCTTGTGAACCTGCCCTATTTCGGTTTTAACGCCATTCCAATCCCCGTAATTGAGGCTGGCAACATAGCCCTAATCTTCATAATGGCTGTTGTGAACGCCTTAACCATAAAAGAGGTTTCAGGCGGTTATTGGGGCACTTTCCTCCTAAACTTGGGCATAATGCTGGTTGTTAGCGGCGTCACATGGATGGCTGCCCACATATTCATAGAATTTGCTTTGGGCTCTATGCCAAGCCTAGAACTGCCAATATAGCACTTTAAAACTCGATGTTTTGCGGGTTCCCTTGCCCCTCATGTTGTAGGCTGCGTTGTTTCTGGATATGTATGGAGAATATGTATTTTGGGTTCGTATTCGGAGTTTTTATTCTGATTCGTGATTTTAAATAATGTTTATTATATCTTAAGACGCGCTATTCAAGTGGTGGAGGTAGTGGTGGAGTAAGAAGTAGAGTAGGTGGTGGAAAAGGTGAGGAAAAAACCAAATATTAAATGTCAAAAATGTGGGCACGAGTGGCACACCAAGTCAAAGCTTAAGATGGTGACATGCCCATCATGCAACCAGAAAACCCCAAACACAGCGCTAAACGCCCGCCGCCGACTAGTCAAGGTTCTTGCAGAAAGCAAAAAGGCGATTATCGGCCTGGAAGCAGCCATAGTGTTGATCGCCTTCGTCATAATAGCCGCAGCCTTCAGCTTCATGGTTGTCAACCAAGGCCTTTACGCGACAGAAAGAGGCAAAGTAGTCATCCAAGAAGGCCTAAAACAGGCAAGCACGCCACTAACCATAGACGGAACAACTTTCGTGAGGACGACACCTGATGGAAAATATGTTAACGTAATAGTTGTCCCTGTGAAGGCTTTTGGGGGGAAATTTGTTGCTTTCGGAAGAAATCAAACGGTTATCAGTTTGAGGGTTGGCCAAAAAGCGTGGGCAAACGCGTATTGTGGAGTGCTTTATAACAGCAGCGACCCTAGCAAAACCTACGATCCTTCACTGGGGCTTGTAGAAGGTTCGCCTATAGCGTTTGATGACTTTGTGGGCTTTAGTTATAACCGAACATTAAACGTTTACGTTCATGGTCGTTATGATAGCGGTCTACTGACTGGAGCGGTTCTTGTTATCGCGAACAGCAATGGGGATGAAGCTTTAGACGTTGGAGAAAAAGGATACTTGGTTGTAACTCTTAGAAATGATGACGCCGCTTCAGCCAGAACCCAAATTAACATTGAAGTTAGACTTGACAAAAGCGCCACCCTTTCAATTGAAATCACTATTCCAGAGTCTATGCCAGCGAACACTTATGTGCCGATAATTTAGGGGGAGGTTGGACTACATGGCTAGGCAGCTGTTTAAGAATAGGAGGGCGGTAGTTGGCATTGAAGCAGCTATTGTCCTAATCGCTTTCATCATTGTTGCCGCTGCGTTAAGCTATGTGGTTGTTAACATGGGGCTCTTCATAACGCAGAAGACTAAAGATACGATGCAGGAGGGTGTTGACGAGTC
>CAZZMT010000090.1:0-4786 GCA_964655395.1 uncultured Candidatus Bathyarchaeia archaeon
TCCTCTGTCGTCTAAACTCTGCGTTTAAGTATTTAAGGAGTAGGTTTCAGCCATTCTTGCATCAATGTTTCGTAAAGCTCGTCGTCGCTTTCTATCTGCTCATACCAGCCTAGGCTTTGGGCTATTTTCTGGGCGATGAGGTGATAGCATAGGTGGATTTTTCTGTCTAGGACGCGGAAATAGAAGTCGTCGCACGTGCAGAATTCGGCTTCAGGCATTATCAAATAGTCGCGTTCTTTGCCAACCACAACCCAAACAACTCTGTCGCTGGGTTTGAAAACGTATTTTTTAACGCGGTTTTCTTTCAAGGCTTCGAAGGCTCTTGCAAAACGTTGCCCGAAAACCTCGTAAAGCCTTGTTAGGCTTTTACCGGTCAGTTTGCCTTCTGTTTTTGCTTCTTTGCACACTGCGTTTAACAAGTCGGTTTCAGAGTCGGCGCTCATGGAGATACAAGCTTAGACCGCTAAAGGAAAAGGGGGTAGGCTATTCGATTTTTATCGGTTCGCCCTTTGGTTTCCGCTCTTCCTTTATCTTCGGAAGCTTTACCTCCAAGACGCCGTTTTTGTATTGGGTTTTGGCTTCTTTCACGTTGACTTTGGCTGGAAGCTTAACCTCCTTATAGTATTTCCGTTGGGGTGTATCCACGCTTATCGTCAAAGTGTCCTCTGTGCCGTGAAGTTTAATGTCCTCTTTCTCCACGCCGGGGAGTTCTGCCACCACGTGGATTTCGTTGTCTGTTTCAACAATGTCCACTAGGGGTTCGCGTTCCTCTTTAACTGTTGGTCCGAAACGGGTTGGCTTGACGTTGCCAAACTCGCGGATTTCAGGTTTGCCGTCCGGCCCTATGCGGATGCTGTATCCGTAGACGAAGGGTCCCCACTCGCGGATGGTTGAACCGTCTGGAAGTTTGCGTTCCCTCACATAGTCTTTTGGGATGCGGGAGGTGAAGGCTTTGAACTCTTCTTCCATCATTTTTTCCATTTCGCGGAACACGCGGTCAATGTCCTCGAAGAACCAGCTTCCGAAGAAGGGGAAGCGCCTACGCCTAAACCATTCTGGAAAATCTTCTTCCTCTGGCATTATAAAACACCTCAAACTTATAGAGGAAAGCCCTATCTATTAAAGGTTTATGGCTTGCTGAAAGCCTCAAGCTGGCTTAAAAAGCCGAGAAATGTTCCGTCTAAAAGGTAGACTTCCGCGTTTTTCAAGTCTACGGCTTCTGCGCGGAGGATTGGCCCCAAAATTTTTTCGCTTCTATTTTCCGCCACGTCCTCGTTTAATGGTTTTCCACCGAGGAACTCGTTGAAGGATGGCATTATGAAAAGCTGGGTGGTCCGCGGCTTCACCTTAAAATGTTTCAGAAATGTTTTCTGGGAGTTCTCCTCAATCTTTATTCCATGCTTTTGCAGTAAAATTTCAGCCAGCTGGTCTGGGTTGCATTTGGCTTTAACCCAAACTTGCCTTGTTATCCGAAAGCCGGCGGGGTCGCGGAGAACGATAACTGGGTGGACATGCCCCATCACAAGGGTTCTGCATTTTAGCAGGGCTGGAGAGGGCCATCGGTGTCCGTGGAAAAAGCCTGCATCGCCTATCACTGTGCCGGAAGACGGGAGGATTTTTATGCCTTCTGGGAGTAGGGGGTCGAGGTTTCCGTCGTGGTTTCCGTGGATTATTTGGATTTCGCCTATATGCCTTTTAAGTTCGTTGAAGAATTCTGGGACGTCTTGCCATTCGCCGAGCTCGGCGGTTGCCACAGTGTGTTTCACGTCGCCCAAAATCAGCAGTTTGTCCGGCTTGTAAGCTTTTATCAAGGTTTTCAGTTTTTCCAGAAGTCTTGCGGCTTGGGTTGGCACGTGGATGCCTTTTTCGGATAGGGCTATTTCCCATCCGATGTGGAGGTCTGCCACGACCAGTGTTCGAGTGTCTTTTGCCTTCACTAGGGCTGCAGGGTGGGGCGTTAAAGGTGTTATCATGGCTGTCTTCCTTTTAAGAGGCTTAAAATCGTTTCGTGGATTTTTCGGTTGGCGGAAGCCACAAAGGTCAGCTTCTCTTTGGGGTCAAGTTTGGCGTTTAACGGTTTGCCTTCCGGCGTTGTTATGGTGGCTCCAGCCTCCTTTATGATTAGCCAAGCGGCAGCGGTGTCTGTGGTTCTGAGTTTTCCCCTTATGTCTATGAAGGCGTCTATGGTTCCGTCAGCCACATAGCAAAGTTCCAGGGCGTTGGCGCCCAAGTGGCGAATGTGCTTTGTCTGCTCGATCAGATTTGTTATTTGGGGAGCTATATCCCTAACCTTGTAAGTGTTTAGATCTATGCCTATCACAGCTTCCGCCAAATCCGCCCTTTCAGAAGGCTTTACTTCTTGGTTGTTGCGTTTCGCGCCTTTGCCTTTAACAGCTGTGTATGTCGTGTCGTGGAAGAGGTCTGCCACCAGTGCGGTATGCACTGTTCGAAGTTCTGGTTTGGTAGATACGGCTATGGATGTGGCGTAAAACGGTATGCCTCTTGTAAGGTTTGTTGTGCCGTCTATGGGGTCGGCTGTAATGTAGTGTTGTTTGGGGTTTGCGCCGTACCTCTTTATGCCAGACTCTTCACTTATAAGGGTGAACGACAAGCCTTTATCCAGCAAGATTTCAACTATGGCTTTTTCAGCCGCCAAGTCTATCTGTTTAATAGGGTCTCCGCCGGCACCTATGCCCAAGTCCGGTTGAGGCTGGTTTAGAGACGCCTTTAACAGCGGTGCTATATGCTTTTTTACGTTGTCTCTGCATTCCTCTAGAATTTGAAGCCAGTCCAACAGTTTTCACTCGTTTGTATTTTTGAGACTTTCAAAAATAAGGTTGATGGTTCGCCCTATGCCTTGACAATTTTTCTAGAAAAGGCTTCTAAAAGAGTTTTTCAGAAGGCATTTAAACAAACAGCAAAAGGATATATCCGGCGAGGGATATATCACGAGCATAAAAATGGCAAAAATCTTGGGCATGCTGGCTGACGGAAACTGGCATATAGAAGAGGAGGTCTTAGAGAAGACAGGGCTTAAACCAGAACAGCTTGAAAAAATAATGAAGTTTTTGAAGGATTATGGGTTTGTGGTTGTGGACGCTGAAAAGGGCTTGGTGAAGCTCAACGAAAATTTTAGGAGACTTCTATCTCAAGAAGCTGGTCAATAAGCTAGGCAAGCTTTTCAAATAAGGAGCTTTATCCGCGGAGATAAAAACAGAATGAGATTTTCAAGAGAGAAAAGATGAAGAGGGGAAAGCCTTATCCAAGCCCCTAAAATTGGCCTAGTTTCTTCAAAACTTTTTCAAGGTCGGCGTTTTTCTCTGCGAAGATGCTTATTTTGTTGTCGTCGACGGTTAAGGATAAAACTTTAACTTCTTTTCCTTCGACGAGGATGTTTTTGACTTGGCCGAGGTTGAAGATTTCTGAGAGTTCTTCTCCGGCTTCTAGGGCTGAGGATGATAGGATGGCGTATTCTATGAGTTTTGAGGGGTCTTTGAGGTCTATGGCTGCTGAAGTTGAATTTCGGAGAATATATCCAATAACGCCTTCGTAGCCTTTTATCTCTTCAAGGCTTGCTTTAAGCTGGTCTGTGCCTGTTGCCTCTCCTATGGCTACGGCTACGGGTTCTGCGGCGACGGCTTGTTCTTCTAAGGCTTTCTTCTTTTTGGTCATTAAAGGCGCCTCCATTATTCGATTACGGGTTTAACTTTTACAAGTTCTCCCTTTTTGATTTCAAGGGCAAGCTGCGCCTTTTCTGGGATTTGAACTATGCCTTTCCCAGCGTACTTAGAGTCCTTTATAGGTTTGACCTTGTAGCGGGCTGTTTTCCCGTCGAAGGTTTCGATTTCCACATACTCTATCTTTTTGCCTTCAAAGGCGTTTTCCCAGTTGGCAAGGGTTTCACTGTCAACCCTTACAGTGTCTGATGGCACAAGCAAACCGCCAATGTTTTCCACTATAAGCTGGACAGCTGGAACCTCAATGGGGGGTAGGGGCTCATGGAAAGGTTCAGGCTCTGGTGCAGGTGGGGGTTTGGCTTCCTCCAGCTCCAGTTTTAGTTCTTCAACAGGTACCTCAGTGGGTATTCCGGTCGCCGTTGAATCTTCCATTGGAAGCTGTTTTGGTTGGGGCGGAGGGATCTCGTTTTTGAGGGGGGTAGGGCTAAGCTTTTCCAACACTTTTAGAACTGTTGGGACTAGGACGCGGACAATTGTGTCCACGTAGCCTACGTCGGCTTTTGCGGAATAAACCATGATAAAGTAATGCCCGTTAAAGTTGTAAAGTTTGACGGTTCCCATGCTGCCGTTTAGGGTTACGGCTTCCACGCCGCCTATGGCTTCAGCCCTTTCGAAAATGTCGTCAAAAGCGTCCACCACGCGAGCCCTAACTTTCTGCGGAGTTTCTGCGTCTCCAGCGATTATTCCGCCGCCCTCGTTGTAGACAAAGGCGTGCTGGATATCTGGACAAACCTTTCGCATCTCGTCTAGAACGTTGTTTAAAGCTGTCGTGTAGATTTCATTGAGGTTCATGAATCTTCACCTTTCATGGCTTAGTAGGCTATGTGATTTTGAAGAGGATGCGCTCCGGCACGCCGTCGTTCTCCACTACAATGTATTTTAAGCCTTCAGTGTCGCCGAGCTGGTCAAGCCACTTCAAAGCTTCACGAGCCTTCTGCAGCACCAACAGCCTTTCCTGGTAGCTGCGCACCACCTGTTCGATGGCTGTCAATTCGTGGAATGGGTTTGCATCCAGCACTATGCTTAGGTTGCCGACAGTGATTTCGCCG
>CAZZMT010000091.1:0-3824 GCA_964655395.1 uncultured Candidatus Bathyarchaeia archaeon
AAGGCTGGACTTGCAGGTCTAAACGTGAAGTATTTTAATGCCAAAGGAACTTCAAGCCTGTGCCCAAAATGTGGGGGTAGGCTAAGCCCGAACGGGTATAGGCGAATGAAATGCTCTAAGTGCAGTCTGGAAGAGGACAGAGATATTGTAGCCGTAAAAAACCTGCTTAGAAGATGCAAGATAGATGTGGGGACTTCACCCGTTCACCCCGAAAGCCCTCCCATGACAGGAGGAGGGAAGGGATGAAAGTAACGCTAGACCAGAACGGGTTGACGATCTAGTCTGAGGCTGCCAAGAATATTGAGTTTGCCACCAGCCTAAAGGTGGCTTCTGGGTGGGCTCTAAATGTGGGTTCTATTCCCAATAGAATGACGGTTCCACTTCCATAGTTGCCTTTAACAATGGCAGGCTGTCCAGCGGCTGTCACATCGTAGTACGGCCACCATCCTGCGACTAGAAGATCTTTTTCCGCGTATTTTGCTAAGATTTCGGCGCCTTCGCCTGCTTCAAACCAAACTGGGAAGAAGACAAAGGCATATCCATTCGATGGGTAGTAGGCGGTTATCGGACTATTTTTGGTGTATGTTATTCGCACTACGCCGTTATTGTAGCCTCCGTAATCTCCTGAGAAGAAGGCTTTAACATTGATGAGGCTTGTTATGGCTGTTAGAGATCCTCCTCCCTCGCCGTAGCCAAAATATGTTCCTCCCGCTTCAATAAACTTTTTTAGCTTCTGTAGTCCTTCACTCCCAAGTCTACTTGCAATTGTTCTATTTGTTCCATCTGGTACTATCACAATGTCATAGTTTTGTAAGGCTCCTTGCTTTATGGCGGCATAGTTGAGGGTTTCCACGTTGAATCCGAGATTTTTAAGAACAAAGTTTGCTGCGCCGTAGGATGCTCTGTCTATCCCGCTGTCAAGTAGTATGGCGACCTTTGGCTCGTGGATTTGTCGCATACTTACTTTGACATTACCCACTCTGTAGAGCGTTAAGTGGAGTTCTTTGGCGATTCTTTGCACTATCCATTTTGTTCGAAAATCTTTAGCTGGGATGAGGAATGTTCCTGTTTCAAATTTTGTTCCACACCAGTTAAAGGGCTCTGTTGTCCAGTAAATGGTTATTCCCTCGGCTAAAAGTCTGTTAACCATTTTGACAGCGTTGTTCGTGTTGTCTTTGAGGGCGAAATAGCAACTGCCAAAGCCTACAATATCACCTTTTGGATAATCTGCCCGTTTGATGGGTTTCAGATGTGCATGGAACTTGCTTTCAACTGGAATCACCGTTACTCCCCATAGCTCTGGGAAGTTCCATCCGGAAATGTCATACATTGGATAATCTAAGCCATAGTCCGGTGGAGGTGAAAGGTTTTCTCCATCCCAAAGGATGGTATTTGCAAGACCGCTCCTCGGCTGGTTCATTAAAACGACATAAGTGCCCTTCGGATAAACAGTGTTGCCAACCTTAAAGGGATGCGTAGCCTCATGCACTTTAACCCCATGGAAAATCAAATGGTTCACAAGGTCCACGGCCTCTAGCGGGTCTGCTTGCAATTTTGGATCCACGGGTATAATGTATGCGTAGGGGAATCTGCCGTTTCCACGGTTTATCCCTCTGAGGAATATTTCTGTTTGCCCCCAGAACATCTCATACTTGTGGTTTACGGCGTAGTTTATCGCCGCCAAAGAACCCAAGTAGTGACATTTTATCGATGTCTCAACACTTCCTGGGGGAGTTGGTCTGGCGGTTTCAAAGGTTATTCCATACGATCCATGGTAAAATCCATACATTGGCGTGAAGATTGGCGGATAATCATCCCACTCAGCAGGCCAATCTCTATAGGGTATCACCGTTGAAATGTTTATTGTTTCGAGGGCGGCTTCCATCTCCAAAGCCATGGGATACAAATGCTCTATCAGAATATCAAACTCTGTGTTGGATTATGGGGTGGTGTGCAAGGCTCGATGAGAACCCAGTCAGGTCCCATGTAGCCATGAAGGTCCAAGGTCACAAGCGGCGTCCATTCAAGAAAAACTTTCTGAATGGTTAGCCTAGTTTCAGGCTGAGACGCCGTTATAAAATCTCTGTTTAAATCGAAATAATTGTCGTTCTGTCTTCTGTTAGCGATTCTCCCATCAGGATTTGCGCAGACATTGATGATTATGATGGCATTTTCCAGTATGTTTTGAACTTCATGGCTGTTATCGTAAGCTAACAGCCTTATAATGTCTAGGCATGCGTCTGTTCCAGCCATCTCATTGCCATGGATGCTTCCGTGGATATAGATCGTGGCCTTATAGTCCACTATGCCTTTTTCCACAAACCATCTGGCTTTTTCAGGATAATTTACGGTCAACTGTGCAAACCACTTATAATAACTTAACTTGTTAAGCACTTGCGGACTTGCTATGGTGACAAGGTATATGTCATTTCCACCAGCAGACTGCCCAATAACTTCCACCCTAACCCTATTACTGGTTTCAGCTATTTCGGTAAGAATCCCTTCAAGCTCATAATAAGGGGTGAACTCCCGCGGCTCGGCATAGACCTGCAAAGGATAGCATACAACTGTCGGCAGAAGAATTAGCAGAAAAGCAGTCACAATGCAGACTTTAGCCTTCTCCATTTCCCCTCCTCCACTTTAAGCCAAAAAGTTTACGGTCACCCTAAATATTTAAAGCTTCCCAGAAACAATTTTCTGGAAAATTTAGAAAAAATTTCTACTCAAAAACCATTTTTCGCCCTAAAGTTTGTGCTGAAACTAAAGCTTTTCTAGGACTTTGGCAGAAAATGTTATAGCTAAACAAAGGTGATGTTATCTTAATGATGCGGTTTAACTTGTTCGATGATGTACCTTGCGAAAATGTTGAAGAAATTCAAGACGTTGTTTTCTGTGTTAGGGGTAGCCGCAAGTTAAGACTTAACATTGCCAGACCGAAGGGAATGCAGAGAGAGCGTCTACCTGCAATTGTTTATATTCATGGGGGAGCTTGGATTGAGGGAGACCATAGGGGGTCGATGAATTATCCCTTTGCAGCGCACGGGTACTTCACTATAAGCATTGAGTACCGTTTAAGCTGGGAGGCAACGTTTCCCGCGCAGATTCATGACTGCAAAGCTGCTGTAAGGTGGTTACGTGCTCATGCTGAAGAGTTGAAAATAGACCCTGATAGAATAGGGGTTTGGGGTGACTCCGCAGGCGGCCATCTGGCGGCGCTTCTCGGAACAAGCGGCGGAGTATCAGAGCTTGAAGGAGAAGGGTGCTGGGAAGGCTATTCAAGCCGAGTTAATGCAGTTATTGATCTTTTCGGGCCAACAGACCTTTTCAAGTTGAGTAAAGGCCGCAATATGCTTTATTCGCCAGAATGCATGCTTGTTGGAGGACCTCTAGAAGAGAAGGCAGAAATCGTTAGGATGGCTAACCCACTAACGTATGTAACCCCAGAGGCCCCGCCCTTCCTCATAATACATGGCGAAAACGACGAAATAGTGCCCTTCAACCAGTCTGAACTGCTCTACAACGCCCTCCGAGAGGCAGGAGTGGAAGCAACCCTGATAAAAGTGAAAAACGCTGGACACATGTTTCTACCCGTTCCACCTAACGCGGAAATAAAACCCAGTATCAAAGAAATCCTTCAAATAATGATCGCCTTTTTCGACAAACACTTAAAGAAAAAGCAATAAGCGATAAAACTTAAGTGGCGCGGGGTGCGGGATTTGAACCCGCGCGGCCGAAACCGGCCACATGCTTAGCAGGCCTGCCCCCCTACCAGGCTAGGGCAACCCTGCAAATTTTTCCATGACTCCCATACTTTTCCGCGTAAT